>JBDSGC010000048.1:0-3929 GCA_039919215.1 Thermoanaerobaculia bacterium
AGCATGTGGCGGAGGGAGACCGACTTTCCCGATCCGGAGCCGCCCAGGATCACCAGCACCTCTCCCCGATACACGGTGAGGGTGGCATCCTTCAGAACCTTTTTCGAGCCATACGACTTGGAGACGTTGCGGAATTCGACGAACGGCTCCCGGGTCTGACGGCGCCGGTCGGGCACTCCCCGTTCCTCGGCGCGGCGGTCATGAATGATCGGCACATCAGGAACGCTCGGTACATCAGGCTTCGGTACATCAGGCTTCGGTACGTCAGGGTCGATCGGTACGTCAGGGTCGATCGGCACCTCCGGGATGGTCGGCTCAGTCATCAGAAGAGAAAGAGAAAAACTTTCGTCAGGAAGAAGTCCATGATCAGCACGGTGATCGACGCCGTGACCACGGTGGTGGTGGTCGCCCGTCCGACGCCGTCCGCGCCGCCGCTGGTCCGCAGCCCGTTGTAGCAGGCGATCAGCCCGATGGCGAACCCGAAGAAGAACGTCTTTCCGACGCCCGATGCCAGATCGTTGTACCGCAGCGTCTCGATCACGCTGCGGGTGTAGTAGTTCGCCGTGAGGTGGAGACTTCCCACGGCGATGATCAGGCCGCCCATGATTCCGATGAAACAGGCCAGCATGGTCAGCAACGGCAGGGCCAGCGTGGTGGCCAGGACCCGGGGCACGACCAGCTTGCGAACTGGATTGGTGGCCAGCGCGCGCAAGGCGTCGATCTGCTCGGTCACCTTCATCGTCCCCAGCTCTGCCGTGATTCCGGCGCCGACCCGCCCGCCCACCATCAGGGACATGAGCACCGGAGCCAGTTCCCGGACCAGCGACAGGGAGACCACCTTTCCGATCAGCAGCGCCCCTCCGAAATCCGCCAGCGAGTACGCCGTCTGCAGGGCCAGCACCATCCCGATGAACAGGGAGGTGATTCCGACGATGGAAAGCGAACGCACCCCTACCTGATCAAACTGAGTGAGGAGCTCCTTCTTGTCGATGGGCGATCGCCAGCCCTGCTGCAGCGTCTGGACCGCCAGGTCGGATACGCCTCCCAGATAAAAGAGGGCTTCCTCGAGCTGGAGTCGCAGTCGGGTCCAGAGCGCCGGGGGCGCCGCGGGAGCTGCGCTGCTCAATGCGGTTTCACTCATGTAAGCCCACCAAAACGCTGAGATGAAAGCATTTAATTGCCAATCTCAACGCGATCGTCCGATTCCGACCGGCGACCTCATCATTTCCATTCAATGGCCGCCGAAAATTGCCCGGAGCAGTTTCCGGATCCCGCGATCCTTCTCCCGTGGCGCAGGTGGCGCCGGCTCTCCCGGCTGTGACTGGGGATCCGTAGACCTGCCGTCGTTCCTCGCCGTCTGATCGATGGTCGGAGCGGACTCGCGGTCCCGCCATAGAGGTGAGGGCTCGCCACTCCCTGCGTGGAGGGGACAAACGGAGGTGGGCTCGGTGCCCGCCACGAAGACCTCCATTCGGGTCTGAGGACACCAGGGCGTGGCCAGCATTCCGGAGTCGGGATCGATGCGCCTCTCCCCGATGTCCTCCGGTCGCTTCCAGTCCACATCGGGAACCAGGCCGGCGATCCGATTCATGTGCGAGGTCCAGATCGGAACGCAGGCATCACCACCGGCAAGACGAATGCTGTGCCCATCGTCGAAGCCGATCCAGACCAGCGACAGAATTCGCGGGGAGTACCCGATGAACCAGGCGTCCCGGTAGTTGCTGGTGGTTCCGGTCTTGCCGGCAAAGTCGCGTTCGAATCCGAGCTGCCGCGCCTTCGCCGCCGTCCCGTACTTGAAGACGTCCTTGAGCACGTCGTTCATGACGTAGCAGACGCTGGCCTGGGCCACCCGTTTCATCTTGACCTCGCGGCTTTCCAGCAGCTTTCCTTCGCGCGTGGAGACCGCCAGAATGGAGATCGGTTCCGCTTTGACTCCCAGGTTGGCGAATGCCGAGTACGCGTAGGCGATCTCCAGCGGGGTGACCTCGAAGGATCCGAGGGAAACGGAGGGATAGGGGGCCAGATGGCTTTCGATCCCGATCGTCGATGCGGTCTTGATGACGTTGGGCACGCCGGCATCGATGGCCGCCCGGACGGCGGGGATGTTGTACGAGTGCGCCAGGGCGTCGCGCACGGTGACCCGCCCGTGATAGCGGAGATCGTAGTTCTGAGGGGACCAGACCGAGCTTCCGTTGCGCACGGTGATCGGCGAGTCGTCCATCACCGTGGCAGCGGTGAGTGCCTGTGCTCCGCGCTGCGGGTCCATCCCCGTGGCGTACACGAATGGCTTGAAGAGCGAGCCGGGCTGACGGTGCGCCTGGATGGCCCGATTGAACTGCGTCTTCGAGTAGTTCCGGCCCCCGACCAGCGCCTTGACATAACCCGTTCCCGGCTGGATGGTCAGGATCACGCCCTCCAGCGGCACGGGCGACTTGCGCAGGTGCGCATACCGTTTGTTCAGCCCGTCGATTCCAGCGTCCAGAACCTGCTCCGCCGAACGCTGCATGATGGTGTCGAGGGTGGTGAAAACCCGGAGGCCCTCCGTCTTCAGCTGCGTCTCCGGATACGTCTCCCGCAACTGCTTGAGCACCAGGTCGACGAAGAAGGGCGCGCTTCGGGAGCCCTTGGGAAAGCGCGAGGTCGTCAGCGGCGACACCACCGCCTTCTCGTACGCCTCCTCGGTGATCATCTTCTGATCCTTCATCAGGCCCAGAACGGTGTCCCGACGAGGCTTGGCTCGATCGGGATACTTCAGTGGAGACAGCACGTTGGGTGATCGGATGATCCCGGCCATGGTGGCCGCTTCGGTCAGCGTCAGATAGGTGACGTGCTTGCCGAAGTACACCAGCGAGGCCTGCTCCACGCCGATGATCTGGACCGCGCCGTTCTGTCCGAGGTAGATCTCGTTCAGGTAGGCCTCCAGGATCTCGTTCTTGCTGTAACGCGCCTCCAGCAGAATCGCCATCAAAGCCTCGGTGATCTTGCGACGCCAGGTGCGTTCCGGATTCAGATAGAGATTCTTGACCAGCTGCTGCGTGAGGGTCGAGCCACCATGCGTGAAAGCCTTCTGACGGTAGTCCGTAACCAGGGCACCGAGGGTGCCGCGGATGGAGATCCCCTCGTGATGGTAGAAATTACGGTCCTCGGTGGCGATGACGGCATCGCTGACCACCTTGGGGATCGCGGTCAGGGTCACCGGCAGCCGGTCCTCCATCTGGTTGTTGTAGATGGAGGTGATCAACTCCGGCTCCACGCGGATTCCGCGAAGCTTCACTCCGTCGTCCAGACGGCTGATTCCCTGGACCGTCGCCCCGTCGAGATCGATGGCCACCGGCAACGCGCGAAACTCGATATCCGGGTACTCGAAATTCTGAAGGTAGATTTCCAGAGTCGATCCGGCGTATCGGTACTCGCCCGGGTTGGCCACCCGTTCCCGCGTCTCGTGGTAGCCAACGTGGTTGAGCTTCGGTTCCAGCAGCGTCCGCGGCAGGGCCATGCCGGGCACGATCGGCGTGGCATCCGAGTAAATGCGGCTTGGCAAGTCCCACCGGCGACTGGAGTCGAATTTCTTGGTGATGACGACGTAGGTGTACCCGACGAAGCCGATGAAGGCGACGAAGGCCACCATCACCAGAAAGGCCAGGCCGGCCGAATGCCGCCACAGGAAATCCTTGATCCGGGAGCGTTTCGCCATCGGTTGTGAGGGTACCAACAAATCGGATCGACCGATCGTTCCGTGCGGTGAGCGGCCAGCCTCTTTCCGGAACGCAAACCCCGAACCGTCATCTTGAGCTGGGGAACGACGCCATGCGCCGATGACGGCGTGATGAAGGATTTCGTCATCCTGAGGCGCGGAGACGCCGAAGGATCTGCAACGTCGCCGTCGTGAGTTCGATTTCTCCTCGCTGAGGACCACGGTTCACTAGCGG
>JBDSGC010000049.1:0-5156 GCA_039919215.1 Thermoanaerobaculia bacterium
CATTCGATTGCGAGAGAAGCCGGCGGACGTTCGCGCTCTCGAGCTGCTGCAGCAGATCCGGGGTGCGCGCCCCGTTGACCGCCACGTTGACGAGGTTTCCCGTCTTGATCTTGCGCCGTCGGAGCTCCTCGACCAGACGGCCGCCGATGCCCAGCCCTGACTCATCGCCCGTGCCACGGGCCAGTGAGTCGCCCAGGATCATCGGAGCGATCATCTCGCGCGGTGCAGCGTCCTCCGAAGGGCGGCTGACGATGTTGACGGGCACGCCGGTGTCGCCACGCAGAAAGGAAAGGAACCCGCTTGCGAAGGCGGCCGCAGCAACAAGGGCCACGACCAGCGGGAGGTACCAGAAAAAGAATCGACGCATCGGGCCGGAGGCTAGCACACGGCCGGCACGGCCGGCGGCGTGGGTTCGCAAAGCGTCCGGCACGATTTGGCCTCAGCCACGTTCACTGGGAGCCTTTGATTACAGACGACAGGCGAGCGTGTTCACGGTCGAGTTCCTTCTCCCCGCCGCAGTGGGGAGAAGGTGGCCGAAGGCCGGATGAGGGTCGCTCATGAGTGCAGCAGAGGCCCCTCACCCCCGCTTCGCGGACCCTCTCCCCGCTGCGGCGGGGAGAGGGAAACTCGCGTGAGGATGTGTCATCGAGATCAACAGCGCTGCATCGCGCTGTTCCTTCGCTCAGGATGACGGTTTCGCGATTTCTTGACAGCCTCTCAGCTTAGCGAGCGACCGGACCCGTGCGAAGCACGCCGACTTGCAGTTGGTGGTCAGTTGTTCCTGACAGGACGCTCGTGGCGACGAAAGGGTTTCGGGATCAACGCTGCGTGACGTACTCTCGCAGCCCGCCACCGCCACCACCGCCATGTCCGAATCCGTCATCACCCTTTCTGCAACCCACCTGACCAAGGTCATCGGAAGCCGCACCATCGTCGATGACGTCTCCTTCGATATTCAGCAGGGAGAGGTCTTCGGTTTCCTGGGGCCGAACGGCGCCGGGAAAACCACCACCATCCGCATGCTGGTGGGACTGATCCGGCCCACCGCGGGGACGGTGCGCATCTGTGGCTACGACATCCGCCATCAGTTCGAGCAGGCCATGCGCTGCCTGGGGTGCATCGTGGAGAACCCCGATCTCTACCGCTTCATGACCGGCCGCGAGAACCTCGAACACTTCGCGCGCATGCTGGGCGTTCCCCAGAGCGAGATCGAACGCGTGGCCGCTCTGGTGTCCCTCGATCAGCGTCTCGACCAGCGCGTGGGAACCTACTCACTGGGGATGCGCCAGCGTTTGGGGATCGCCCAGGCGCTGCTCGGCGATCCCCGCCTGCTCATTCTCGACGAGCCGGCCAACGGCCTCGATCCCGCCGGCATCCGCGAGATCCGCGGGCTCCTGCGAAGCCTGGCCGCCGATCGCGGAATGAGCGTATTCGTCTCCAGCCATCTCCTCGCCGAGATCGAACTGATGTGCGACCGCGTAGCCATCATCCACAAGGGCAAGCTGTTGCGAACCGGAACCGTGAAGGAGCTCATCTCCAGCCAGCGGGAGATGGAGTTCCGGGTGGACGATCGCGGGCGCGCGGCCACCATCTTTCAATCGAGCGGATTTCCCTTCCGATCCGAGGGCGATCGCTTCTGGCTGTCGATGGATGAGCAGGAGACTCCGGCCTTGATCTCGCAGTTGACCGCGTCGGGTGTGGCCATTTTTCATGCACAGAAACATGTGCATACGCTCGAAGAGATGTTTCTCGAAGCCACCGGCGGCGAGAGTGTGGATTGACGGACGAAGCGAACGTAGCGCGGGCATCCTTGCCGGCCGTGGCGTCGGCTTCCAGCCAGCGCTCCTGGCGAGAAGATGGAGACCCCTCATCCCCGCTTCGCGGACCTTCTCCCCGCTGCGGCGGGGAGAAGGAACTCGATGGGAGGGCTTCCCGCATTTTCCATCAATCGATGCGTTTCCTGCGCAGTGCCCCAGCTTCTAATGACGCGCTCCCGTGTCATCTGCAATCAAAGGCGGCCGAGTGAACGCGACTGCTGCGAAAATCGTGGCGGACGCTGTGCGAACCAACGCCGCCGGCCGTGCCGGCGGTAGGATGACCATTCGATGCTTCTCCTGAATCTGATTCAGAACGAAATGCTGAAGATCCTGCGCCGCCGCCGGTTCCTGGTGGTGATGCTGATCCTGCTGTCCATCCTGAGCATCGTGACCTACTCGCAGTATCGCCAGCTCAAGGAAAGCCAGACGCGGAACTGGCGCGCGGAGATTCAACAGCGTGTGGCGTCGTACCAGAACACCCTGCGACGCGGGCGCATCAACGAGAGCTGGTCGCGATCGCTGCGTGCGGAAGTCAACCGGCTGCAGTTCTACCTCGATCACGACATCCAGCCCGACCGCCCTACCGCTCCCCTGTTCGTGCGCACCTTCGCCAACGTCGCCGGGTTCCTGCTGCTGCCGCTGCTGGTGGGAGTCCTCGGCAGCGACATCGTCTCGGCGGAAAACTCCGAGGGGACCGACAAGCTGCTGCTGACTCGACCGGTGCGGCGGTGGAAGGTGCTCACTGCGAAGCTGGTCACCTTATGGATCTTCGCCACGCTCACTCTCGCCGGCGGCGCTCTCATCGCCTACCTGATCTCCGCTCCGGTTCTGCCCCGCGGAGGTTGGGGAGCGCCGACCTTCACCGGGTTCCAGCTCACTCGCGGCGCCGTCAACTTCGACGCCGTGCGTCAGCTGCCCTTGTGGAAAGACACCATGATCGCGTACGGGCTGGAGTGGTTCGCCCTGATGTCGGTGGCCTCCATCGCCCTGATGCTGTCGGTGCTCTTCAAGTCGAGCGCGGCTGCCATCGGGACGATGCTGGCGTCGTTGATCGGCGGCACCATCCTCACGCGGGTCAGCCCCGACTGGACAGCCGGCAAGTACCTTTTCGTTTCCGCACTTCCCCTCGCCGACTACTACACCGGTCAACCGCCGCCGTACGACGGCATGTCCATGACCTTCTGCATCCTGCTGCTCCTCGGATGGGCGGCCGGCGCCACGCTGGTGGCCTTCACCATCTTCCTGCGACGGGACGTCTTCGGCTGATGGGCACGATGGGAATGCGCCGATGGACCTTGGCGATCACCGGTCCTCTGCTGCTCGTCGTTGCCTGCGGCGGCGCGGAGAAATCGGCGGAGGCTACGGATACTCGCATGCCCATCGCGACCGAGTACGTTCGCGGGGCCAGCCTTCCGATCCATGCGCAGCCTGCGGAAGCCTCGCCGGTCGTGACGACGTATCAGAACGGGGAAGCCGTCTCCGTGCTGACGCGGCACGATGGATGGATCGAGGTGCGCACCGTCTCCGGCAGCGGATGGGTCCTGGCGTCGGAACTGTCCAGCGCCGCCGAAGCGTCGAAGGTGGAGTCGGACAACACCACGGCGCGATTCATTCGCGCACCGGAGCCGATGGCGGAGCCGAATGCGCACGGAGACATTGTCCTGGAAGCGCAGGTCAACAGCGAAGGTGACGTCATGTCGGTCCGCACCATGCGGAATAGCACAGGCCTCATCGGCCTCGAGGCGCGCACCGCCGCTGCCCTGCAGAAGGCGAAGTTCGCGCCGATGGTGCAGCATGGAAACCGGCTCCCCTTCGTCTACGAGCATCGCGTCCACTACTGACGGCGAGTGTTCTCCGCTCAACTCTCCTGCGGAGCGAGCCACTTCCTTACGTCGGGTGGCTGGTGGGTACTCAGCCGTTCGAGCAGTCGCTGCGGATCGGCGTCGACGAGAGCGGAGGCCCGATGCTCCGGCCTGATGAAGCCGGCCACCACCGCCCGATCCAGAAACGTCATCAGCGGCGCGTAGTATCCGGAGACGTCGAGAAATCCGATCGGCTTGCGATGGATCCCGAGCTGGCCCCAGGTCCACACCTCGAAGATCTCCTCGAGCGTACCGAGACCTCCCGGAAGGGCCACAAAGGCATCTGACAGCGACGCCATCAGCGCTTTGCGCTCGTGCATGCTTTCGACGACGTGCATCTCGGTCAGCCCGCGATGTCCGACCTCGCGATCCCACAATCCGCGCGGGATCACCCCCACCGCACGCCCGCCCGCTCCGAGCACCGAATCGGCGAGCACGCCCATCAGCCCCACCCGTCCGCCCCCGAAAACGAGAGTGACGCCGGTTTGCGCGAGAAGCTGACCCATCTCGCGAGCGGCGCCCGCGGCGGCTGGGTCGGTGCCCTCGTTGGATCCACAGAACACACAAAGGCTCTTGATCATCACGTTGATTATGAGGTCGGTCGGCACGGCCGGCGGCGCTGGTTGCCCAAGGCTCCGCCATGATCACGCCCCAACACTTCCTGCCGCGCAGGCTCCTAGGCAAACCCGCTTTCGGAACGCCGGCATCCCTGCCGGCCGGTCCGCCGGCTTCCAGCCCTCTCTCTGACACGAACGCAGTCCGGAAAGCCGGCGCACCGAAAAGCAACCATTCGCGTGGTGTGGAGAACCGGGAGGAATGATTCCCGGCCTCAGGCGTTACCACCCAAACATGCCGCAGTTTCGATACGACATCCGCAACGTTGCCATCATCGCTCACGTCGACCATGGGAAAACCACGCTCGTGGACGCCTTGCTCAAGCAGGCGGGGGCCGTCCGGGCCAACCAGCAGGTCGACGAGCGGATCATGGACTCCAACGATCTCGAGCGTGAGCGCGGGATCACCATCCTGGCCAAGAACACGTCGATCCGCTATCTGGTGGACGACCCCGACGCGCTCGGTCATCCGGCCCACCACGAGGCCACCCACACTGCCTCGGGCCACGATCTTCCGGCCGAGTTCATTCATCCGAAGGAAGTGAAGATCAACATCGTCGACACGCCCGGCCACGCCGACTTCGGTGGCGAGGTGGAGCGCGTCCTCCGCATGGCTGACGGCGCTGCCCTGCTCGTCGATGCCGCCGAGGGGCCCCTGCCCCAGACACGGTTCGTCCTCCGCAAGGCCTTCGAGTGCGGCCTCAAGCCAATCGTGGTGATCAATAAGATCGACCGACCTGACGCCCGGGTGCAGGAAGTGCTCAATGCCATCTTCGATCTCTTCGTCGATCTCGATGCAGACGACGCCACCTGTGATTTTCCGGTCGTGTATGCCTCCGGTCGCAACGGCTGGGCCAAGCTCA
>JBDSGC010000050.1:0-11086 GCA_039919215.1 Thermoanaerobaculia bacterium
GATACATCGTTCGGCGCGAACCCGGAGAGACTGGGGTCAGGGAGGCCATCCATGGACGATATCGAAGGCAATGGCAACGGCGAGGAAGACGAAGATCAGTTCGAGCAGATGATCATCGAGAACAGCATTCTGCTGCACAGCCTCGCGGCGCTTCTGGTTCGCAAGGGTGTTCTTCAGCAGGAAGAGATCGACTCGGAGATGGACAAGTTGTACGAGGAAATGGACAAGTTCGACGAGGAATAGAGACCTGCCTCCCGCTTCCTCGCCGGTGCGATCCATTCTCCTTTGCAGCCGCTGATCAGGGGAATAGGTCATTCCGAGTGGTGTTTCGATTCGACGACTACTGATACCGGAGATCTCCATGAAAACACGTCACCTGTTGTTCGCTGCAGCCTTCGTCGCGGCGACGGTCTCGAGCGGTTTCGCACAGATTTCTTCCGCCAAAGCCGACTGGGCAAAAGGGCCCGTCCAGTTCCTCATGACGAAGGAGGACGCGGCGACCTGGAAGAGTCTCGCTTCCGATGACGCGGCGCTGGCCTTCATCGACCTTTTCTGGGCCCGGCGGGATCCCACGCCGAACACTCCTGCCAATGAATTCCGGGAAGAGTTCGAGCAGCGTGTCGCCTATGCCGATGGGCATTTTGCCTCGCCGAAGATCAAAGGATCCCTGTCGGATCGCGGGCGGGCGCTGATCCTCTTCGGGGCGCCGAGCAAGGTGACCAAGAAAGGCGGGTCGGCGGCTGCGGCGGAGCGCGGACTGACCAAGAGCGACATCACCACCGGAGCGGTCCGCGACGATTCTGACAGTCCGGAACAGCTCACCTGGATCTACGAAGGCCCGGCGGCGCAGAAAGCATTCGGCCTGCCGCGCGCGGAAATCGTGTTCAACGACCGGTTCAACAGTGGTGACTCGCGCATGCAGACGCCGCGGTTCGACATCGGCGCCGCCACCCAGAGAATGATCGTGGCCTCCATCTCCCAGCCCGGCATCACCAAGGCCCCCGATTTCAAACGAGCGTCGACGCCGGTAGCCGTTCCGGTTGCCGTCGCCGCTCCGGCCACGGCCGTTGCATCGACCGTTCTGAAAACCGCGGCGCTGGAAGCGGCGGTCGTCGAAGCGAAAGCCGGCAAGACGACCAAAAGCGTGGCCATGACATCCGCCGAGCTGGTTTCGCCTGCCGGGGAGTCGTACGTGCCCGTCTCCATCTACATTCCGGCATCGGCCGGCCTGGCGGCAGACGCGGTGGATACGATCTTTGGCGTGGTGGAGAACGCGGCCGGCGCGCGCGTCATGGCCTTCGAGGAACCGGCGAAGCTCACCGCCTCAAAGACCGACTGGTTCGCCGACAAGACGCTGACGCTTCCCGCCGGCAAGTACAAAGCGACACTGGGTCTGGCCAAGGCCGGAGTTCCTGTCGTCATCGCCAATGGCTCGCTGGATGTCGCCGGAATGACCAAAGACTCGGTGAACACCTCGCGCCTGATCCTCTCGGACAATATCTTTGAGCTCGCGGTTGCGGAGCCGGTCAAGGCGCCCTTCGCATTCGGGAAGCTCAAGATCGTGCCCAAGGCCACCGGAGCGTTCTCGAACAAAGCAGACCTCGGCTACTTCGTCGAAGTGAATAATCCAGGGATCGATCCCGGAACCAATCTGCCCAAGCTGCAGTACAAGCTCGACCTGATCGGGCCGGACAAGAAAACCATCAGTGCGCCGTTGACCGATGCGCAGGCTCTGCCGTTGCTGGGAATCCCCGGTCCCGGGCACTACGCCATTCTCAGCACGATCCCGCTGGGAGAGTTGAATCCGGCGCTGAAGCCGGGCGACTACACCCTGAAAATGAAGATTGTGGACACCGTGTCGAAGCAGTCCTACACCGTCGAGCAGTCCTTCAAGGTCACCGGCTGAGATCACCGGGCGACGACGGTCCTGCAGCCGAGGGCCTTCGACAAGCCGGGACTTTGCGGTCGAGGAAGAGAGAACAGAGGTCATGCCGTTCGCCACCATCGAAGAGGCCGCCGAGCTCTATCGTCGCGGGGAAGTGGTCATCATCGTCGATGACGAGGACCGCGAGAATGAGGGTGATCTGTGCCTGGCCGCCGACAAGGTAACGCCGGAGGCGATCAACTTCATGGCGCGCTTCGGACGCGGGCTGATCTGCCTGGCGTTGACTGAAGAGCGTTGCGCGGAGCTCGAGCTTCCGTTGATGGTGGAGAACAACACCTCCAACTACGGCACGGCCTTCACGGTTTCCATCGAGGCCCGCGGACGAGTGACGACCGGCATCTCGGCGCGGGATCGTTCGGAGACGGTGCGGGTGGCCATCGAGCCGAAGACGCGGCCTGCCGATCTCCTTCGCCCGGGACATATCTTCCCTCTGCGGGCGAGGAAGGGCGGCGTGTTGAAGCGTGCCGGCCAGACCGAGGCCTCGGTCGATCTGGCCGTCATCGCCGGGGTGACTCCTGCGGCGGTCATCTGCGAGATCATGAATGAGGACGGGAGCATGGCCCGGCTTCCCGACCTGCAGGAGTTCGCCATCCAGCACGGTCTGAAGATCATCTCCGTGGCCGACATCATCAAGTACCGGATGCAGCACGAGAAGCATGTGCATTGCCTGGCTTCGCCGAGGCTTCCCACGCCGCATGGTGAGTTCCGGGTTCATGCCTACCAGAGCGACATCAACGGTGAAGAGCATGTGGCCATGGTGATGGGGGAGATCGGCGAGGACGACAACGTGCTGGTGCGCGTCCATTCCTCCTGTCTGACCGGAGACATCTTTCACTCCGCGCGCTGCGATTGCGGCGACCAGCTGGATCGCGCCTTCGAGCTGATCGCGGCGGAGGGAAAGGGAGTGGTGCTCTATCTCCTGCAGGAAGGCCGCGGCATCGGATTGATGAACAAGCTGAAGGCTTATGAGCTGCAGGACGCCGGGGACGACACCATCGAAGCCAATGAGAAGCTCGGTTTCGCTCCCGACATCCGCGAGTACGGGACAGGCTCGCAGATTCTCCGCGACCTCGGAGTGCGGCACATCCGCCTGCTCACCAACAACCCGGCCAAGTACGTGGCCATCGAGGGCTTCGGCCTGGAGATCGTCGAGCGGGTGCCGCTGGAGATCGCCCCCTCCAAGGACACCCGGAAGTATCTCGAGGCCAAGAAGAAGAAGCTGGGCCACATTCTGGAGCTCGTCTAGGCGTCGTTGCGCGGTCGCGCAAGCCTCCTTTTCTCATGTCGGCGCACACCGGACCCATTCTCGAAGGACGCGGCGAGACTGACTATGAGCGGTACGTCCGCGTTCCGGAGCTTCTCGAACTGCAGAAGCCGGTGGCCTTGCTCGCTCATCCCGAGGAAAGGCTTTTTCAGGTCACGCACCAGACGGCAGAGCTGTGGATGCATCACGTCGATTACGAAATGACGAGGGTGACCGCGCATCTCGCTGCGGACGAGCCGGAGCTCGCGGCGGGACTGCTGGAGCGATGCACCAGGATTTTCCACCTGCTGCGGGAGCAGATCGTGATTCTGGAGACGATGGCGCCGGCGGACTACCACGTGATCCGGACAAGCTCTCTGGGAAAGGGAAGCGGTCAGGAGTCCCCCGGGTTCGGAATTCTGCTCAAGGTGGGCAAGCGGGTGTGGCCGGTGTTCGAGGCGCTGCTGGAACGGCGTCAGCGAACGCTGATCGAGATCGAGCGCGACCCGCGCTCGCACGTCGGATTGTTCCGACTGATCCAGGCGCTGATGGACTACGACGAGGCGTTTCTGAACTGGCGGTTTACCCACATGCGCCTGGCCTTCCGCATCATCGGATCGAGGGTGATGTCGCTCAAGGGCGTACCGGCCGCGCAGCTGGAGATGGGAACGAGGGAGCCGTTGTTCCCGCTGCTGTGGGAAACGATCAGCGACCTCACCTCGGAGTACAAAACGCCCGGTTGACGGGAACATCAGCCGGGCCCGGTTGCGCCGGTCGTGACGGCCAGAAATCATTGGAAAACTTCGTGGCGTTTTGCCGGCTAAAACTTTCGGTTTCAGATGTTAGGAATCGTCTTGACGGTGTAGAAGTCGATGGGTATAGTCGCTCGCCATTGCTCAGGAAGACGGTTCGATCGCCTGAACAGCCCGCATCAGCGCTCCGCGGCGCACCACTATTCTGGGAGTTGATCAATCGATGAAAAAGGTGTTGTGCCTTCTCGCGGCACTCAGTCTTGCCATTTCCTCGTTCGGGTGCCGGAAGATCGAGGCGCGGATGGAGATCAAGACGGCGAACGATGCGTATCAGAAGGAAGACTACGCCACGGCGCTGACCCATTACGTGCAGGCGCGCCAGATCGACGGCAGCTTCGCGGACCTGGACCGGCTGGTTGGATACTCCCAGATCGGCCTGTACGTCCCGGACGACAAATCGCCCAAGAACGAGGCGCACGTGGACGCGGCCATCGCCGAGCTCTCCCGGTATCTGAAGAAGAGGCCGGAGGACCGCATCGCCCGCGATGCCCTGATCAATCTATATCTCAACGCCAACCGGACCTCACAGGCCATCGATTATTTCCGGGCGTATCTGACCGACCATCCGGCCGATCTGGAAGCGGTCAAATCGATCGCCACGCTGTATGCCAAGCAGGGCAACTTCAATGAAGCGCTGAACTGGTATCAGAAGATCACCCTGATCGACTCCAAGAACCCGGAGTCGTTCTACATCTTCGGCGTGGTGTGCTACGAGAAGGTGTCCAAGAACCCTCCCGCCGACATCAAAGAGAAGATGGACATGATCGAGCGGGGCAAGGCTGCTCTGCAGCACGCCGTGGACATGAAGCCTGATTACTTTGAGGCCATGGCCTATCTCAACCTCCTGTGGCGGCAGCAGGCGCTGGTCGACGCGTTGACCGATCCGGTGAAGGCGCAGGCCGATGTCGCGCAGGCGGACGCAATCCGCAATCGCGCCGTCGAGATCATCAAACAGAAGAAGGCGGCCGGCGCCTCGAAAAAGAGTTAACAGGCCAGACCATGTTCGAATCTTCGGTCATCGAATCCAAGAAGCAGAAAATCGGCATCCAGAAGTACATGACCCTTCCGGTCTCCATCGGTCTGCACGTGGTGGTGATCGCAGCGGTGATCGTGGGCACCATCTGGAACGTCGACTTTCCCGACAACTCACCAGCGCAGGTGGCCCAGTACTCCGTGGCTGCTGCACCCCCGCCACCCCCGCCTCCGCCGCCGCCGCCCAAGGCCGCTTCGCAGCCGACGCAGGTGGTGAAGGTGATCGACGTTCCCAAGAACATCCAGGAGATGGCCCCCACCACCGTTCCGGAGAAAGTTCAGCCCGTAGCCACACAGGCCGCTGATGCCGGCGTGGTCGGCGGCGTGGAAGGTGGCGTGGAAGGTGGTGTGGTCGGTGGCGTGGTCGGTGGAGTGATGGGGGGCGTGATCACCGACGCCAAGCCCACGGTGCCGGACGCGCCGTTGCGAGTCGGTGGCGACGTCAAGGCCCCCACCATCGTGAACAAGGTGGAGCCGGTGTATCCGGAAGTGGCCCGCAAGGCCCGCATCTCCGGCATCGTCATCGTCGAATGCACCATCAACAAGAACGGCGACGTGACCGACGTTCACGTGCTCAAGCCGTTGCCGTTCGGCCTCGATCAGGCGGCAGCCGATGCGGTGCGCCGCTGGAAGTTCAAGCCGGGAACGCTCAACGGGCAACCGGTCGATGTTCTCTTCAACCTGACCGTCAATTTCAAACTGAATTAAAGTCTCGGTCCGGCGTGCCCGGCCGTTTTTTGGAGGAACTGAACAATGGATATGAGTCCTGCGGCACTGTGGAATTCGATGTCCCTTCTGGCCAAGGGCGTCGTGGTTCTGATGATCGGCATGTCGATCTACTCGATCTGGGTGATGGTCGAACGCTTCATCGTTTTCACTCAGGCAAAAAGTCAGTCGCTCAAGCTGCTCGGAGCGCTGTCCAACGTCCTGACCAAGGGCGACTACCAGCAGGCCATTGACGTGACCAAGAAGTACAAGGACAGCCATCTGGCCAAGGTCATCTCTGCGGGGCTTCTGGAATTCGAAGCGGCGCGGCGTGACAAGCGCTTCACCGACCCTGAGGTTGGAGTCGAGGCCGCACGGCAGGGCATGGATCGCACCGCCATGATCACCGTGGCCGAGTTGAAGGAAAATCTCGGTGTTCTGGCCACCATCGGGGCCACCGCTCCCTTCGTCGGCCTGTTCGGAACGGTCATCGGAATCATCCACGCGTTCGAGAAGATGGCCACCTCCGGCGGCGGAATCGCCTCGGTGTCGGCCGGTATTGCAGAAGCTCTCATCACCACCGCTTTCGGTCTGTTCGTCGCCATCCCCGCGGTCTGGGCGTACAACTACTACCAGAACCGCATCGATCGATTCACGGTCGAGATGTCGAACTCCGGCTCGGAAATGGCGATCTACTTCATGAAGGAAGCGGGCACACATGACAAGGCAACGGTGGCATAGCTCCGTCAACAAGTTTCAGAAGGCGGCCATGACGTCGGAGATCAACGTGACTCCGCTGGTGGACGTCTGCCTGGTGCTGTTGATCATCTTCATGGTCGTCACACCCATGCTGCAGAAGGGTGTGCCGATCAATCTGCCGGTGACCGAAGAGCCTGAGAAGACTCCGGACACCGACAAGCAGCTCCAGATCTCCGTGAAGTCCGACGGCAGCGTGTACCTGGGCACCGCCGTGGTTCGCAAAGAGCAGGTGCAATCGGAGCTGGAAGCGATTCATCAGAAGAGTCCCGACCGGGAGATCGCGGTCAAGGGCGACAAAACGGCAAAGTACGGTGCGGTCATCGACGTGCTGAAGGCCTGCCGCGAGGTCGGCTTCAACAACGTGGGACTGATCGCCCAGCCCAAGAAGAGTAATCAAGGATAAGGACAGGCCCATGCAAGTAGGCGGCAGCGGTACAGTCAAGTCCGACATCAACGTCACCCCCCTGGTTGACGTCGTTCTCGTACTGCTCATCATCTTCATGGTCATCACGCCGGTCGTGCAGATGGGCTACCTGGTGCGGGTCCCGCCGAAGGCTCCTGCGAACATGCCTCCGTCGGCAGTGCAGGACCAGATCATTCTGCGGCTCCAGCCGGAAGGACGGATCTTCATCAACAAGGATGAGGTGCCAACCGATCAGTTTCCTCAGAGGATCCGCGACGTCCTGCACGGCAATCAGAGCAAGATGGTCTTCTTCCAGGGTTCCGGAGAAAACGATTACGACACCACCATCAAGTTCCTCGACATGGCCCGCGCCAACGGCGCGAAGAACATCGGAATCATCGTGGAAGCAGCCCAGTAACCGGCGCATTCAGCTTCCCATCGAAAGGCACGGCCTCCGCCGTGCCTTTTTGTTTTGGGAGGGCAGCTCGCAACCACCCCGCCCCTCAGTGACAGAACAGCGGTCATCATCGAATCGAGTTCAGTCGGAAAATTGACTGAAAGCGAAATTTGTCGACGACGCTTTGCGAACCCACGCCGGCGGGGCCGGCCTCAGTACTTCGGTAACAGCGATGCGTCCTTCAACCGTGGCGCGGTGGAATCCTTCGGCGAGAGTTGCGGCGCCTGGACCGGCCAGCGGATGGCGATGTCGGGATCGTTCCAGGCGATGCTGCGATCCGCGCTGGCCTCGTAGAAGGCGGTGCACTTGTAGACCAGGTCGGCCTCCTCGCTCAACGCGCAGAAGCCGTGGGCGAACCCCGGTGGAACCCAGAGCATCTGCTTATTCTCCTCGCTCAATTCACAGCCGAACCACTGGCCGAATTGCGGAGAGCCCACCCGGATGTCCACCGCCACGTCGAAGAGAGACCCTCGCGAGCAGCGCACCAGTTTTCCCTGGGCGTTCGGCTCCTGGTAGTGCAGACCCCGCAGAACACCGCGCGAGGAGCGGGAATGGTTGTCCTGAACGAAAGGGCCGGCGATTCCCGCTTCCTCGAAGCGCCCGGAATGCCAGGTTTCCATGAAAAAACCGCGCTCGTCCGCATAGACCGCAGGCTGGATCAGCAGGACTCCGGTTAGTGGGGATTGGATGACGTTCAAGGCGGCCGGGATGATACCGCAGCGCCGATGAGGTATTGTCTTCCCATGCACCCCCGACTTGCACTCGCGTCCCGCTATGCCGCCAGCCAGAATCCAGACGCCCTTCGCGTGGTGGTGGTCAGCGATGCTCCATTGGTCAGGGCGGGGTTGCTGGCGCTGCTGGGAGGCTTCGGCGATCTCGATCTGGGCGAGGCGGACTCCTCGCGAAGCCAGGGAATCGATGCCGACGTGCTGCTCAGTCACGACATCCAGCCGGATGAGATCGCCCCCTCGCTGGTGCTGGTAACCGATGCTGCGGCCGCCGCCGATGCTCTCTTCGGCGGAGCGCGCGGAGTCCTCGCCCGCGACGCTTCCCCACGACGGATCCATGCCGCGCTGCATGCTGTGGCCGAGTCCGAGGTGGTGGTGGACGACGGATTCGCCAACGCACTCCTTCCCCATCCGCGATCCAACGTGGCCATGATCGAGCCGCTCACCCCGCGGGAACGGCAGGTGCTGCAATTTCTGGCGGCCGGCCTCACCAACAAAGAGATTGCCCGCAGTCTGGGAGTCACCGATCACACCATCAAGTTCCATGTGAACGGGATCCTCGGAAAGCTGGGAGCCTCCAACCGAACCGAAGCGGTGGTGGAAGCCGCCAGGCGCGGAATCGTCAGCGTCTGAGCTTTGTGCTCCGCCGCTGCATCGTGAAGCGAGAGGCATGAGCGCCGACCGGGCCAATGTGGCGAAGGATCGTCCTGGTGTCCTCGCGCCGCCACCCCTCCTTTTCGCCGCTGCGTTTCTCGGAGGATGGTTCGGTCGCGGTCTCCTTCCGATCCGCGTTCTCCTGGTGCCGGCCGTGGTTCTCGCGGGACTCTCGGGAACCTTGGCGGGATGGGCGTTTTTCGTCATGGCCCGGGCGAAAACGAATGTCGACCCCTACCAGCCGACCACGGCTCTGGTATGCGTGGGACCGTTCGCCTTCACGCGAAATCCGTTGTATTTGGCCATGACACTTGCATTCGTGAGTGCCTCCCTCTGGACCGGCTGGCTGTTCGCACTCTCCCTCCTTCCTCTCGTCCTGGCCGTTCTCTACCTGGGGGTCATCCGGCGGGAAGAGCGCTATCTCCAGGCGAAGTTCGGTGAAGAGTATCGAGCGTATCGCCTGCGGGTTCGCCGCTGGATTTGAGGGGAGAGAGAGTCGGTTGCCGGCCGGCTGCCAGCCGACCTGACCGGTCGGGCCGGCGGCGACGGCGGCGCCTTCGCTCCTGGCTCCCCTCAGCGCGGCGCGTACAATCCCTCCGATGTCCGAATCGTTTCTCCCCGCCAGTGCCGCCCGCGTTCAGGCCGCCCTCGACGCTGCCGGCGTGCAGACGCTGGTAGTGGAGATGCCGGAGACGACGCGCACCGCGGCGGATGCCGCGAAGGCGGTTGGGTGTGAGGTCGGCCAGATCGCCAAGTCGCTGATCTTTCGCGGGGTGTCCAGCGGCGACGCCATCCTGGTGATCACCAGCGGGGCCAACCGCGTGGACGAATCGGTGATGGCGCAGGCGGTGGGAGAACGCATCGAGAAGGCCTCCGCCGACTTTGCCAGGGAGCGCTCCGGATTCGCCATTGGCGGAGTTCCTCCGGTCGGGCACGCCACTCCGATGCGAACGTTCATCGATCAGGATCTTTTGCGATACGACCGGATCTGGGCGGCGGCGGGAACTCCCCACGCGGTTTTCCAGTTCTCCGCATTCGAGCTGCCACGGATGACGCGAGGAAGCGTCATCGCCGTCACGCAGAAAAAGTGATCGATGAGCGAACTGGGATGGAAGTACCTCACGGGTGAAGACAAGGCGCAGATCGTCCGCGGGATCCGGGATGGAGTGGCGTATGGCGGGCCGTACCACGTGGAGATTCATCCCGCGGACCGCTGCAACATCGAGTGCTTCTTCTGCTCCACGGCGGCACTCCGGGGAACCGACGAGCTGCCGGTCACTCGGCTGGAAGAACTGATCGGCGAGCTCAAGGCGCTGGGCACCCGCGCCATCCGGCTCTCCGGTGGTGGCGAGCCGTTGTTCCATCGGCGCAGCAAGGAAGTCCTGCGCGCCATCGCTGCCAGCGGGATTCCCATCGAGAACCTCACCACCAATGCGGTTCTGCTCAGCGAGGAGCACGCATCGATCCTGGTGGAGTGCTGCGATCAGGTCACCGTCAGCCTCAACACAGCGGACCAGGAGACCTACGCCAGCATGATGCAGACGCCGGCGCGGAACTTCGAGCGGGTGGTGCAGAACGTTCGCGGGTTGATCGCCGAGAGGCGCCGCCGCGGCAGCGCCACGCCGCGCGTCAACCTGCAGTTTCTGGTCTGGCGGGAGAACTACCGTTCCATCCCACGCATGTACGAGCTGGCGCGGGAACTCGACGTGGACACCATCCTCTTCAATGGCCTGTCGTTCCTGAAGGCGGAACAGAAGATGACGGAAGCGGAGACGGCGGAGATGATGGTGCTCTATGAGTCGGTGATCCGCATCGACGAGTTCCGCAGGATCGCCAGCATCGAGAGCTACGAGCAGGACATCCAGCCGATGCTCGGAGAGATCAGCGCGCGGCTGGAAGGCGAGCGCCGCAAGCGGGGCGCGGTGCGCCGGCTGGTGCACCTCGCCACGCGCAGAGACCTGACCTTGCGGCAGAAACTCGCGCACCGCCGCAGACTGGCCGCACTGCGCCGGCAGGAAGCGGCCACCAGCGGCATGGACGATTCCTGCGTGATCGGCTGGCATTCGATGCTGATCCGAACCAGTGGGGTCGTTGCGCCGTGTTGCATCCTGCAGGGAGCGCCGCTGGGCAACGTCTTCGAGCAGTCCGTGAGCGAGGTCTGGTTTGGAGAGCGCTACGCACGCTTCCGGAGCGAGCTCTCCCGGATTCTTCAAGCGCCCGCGGAGTGGGAGTACGACGCCGTCACGGACCAGACGGTGGTGGCGATGTGCGGGCGGAAAGGTTCCGCAGGGTGTCCGATCAAGAGCTTCTACTATCGTCCCGACGTCGACTTCATGCGCCAGCTCAGC
>JBDSGC010000051.1:0-2815 GCA_039919215.1 Thermoanaerobaculia bacterium
GAGACGCGATCCAGCCAGCAAAAGCCGGCACGAACACCGACGCCTTCACTTCGCTCCTCGATCCCACCGGAGCAGCGCTGCTGTATTCGAGCTTCCTCGGCGGAGACGGCGGCGTCAGCGGCGGCGACAGGGCATTCGGACTCGCCCTCGATTCCGCGGGCGACGTCTGGTTAGCGGGACAGACCGACTCGGCGAACTTCCCGGCGAAGCCTGGGGCCTTCCAGATCACGCACGGGGGCGGACTGTTCGACGGCTTCGTGGTGAAGATCGGCGACGCGGTGTCGGTGACCTCGGTGTTGCCGACCTCCGGATCAACGGCGGGCGGCACTGCCGTTACGGTGACCGGAACGGGATTCATGTCCGGTGCGACGGTGACCTTCGGGGGCGTATCAGCAACGGCCGTGTCGGTGGTGAGCCCGACGACCATCACAGTGTCGGCGCCAGCGCACGCGCTGGGTGCGGTGAACGTCGTGGTGATGAACCTGGATGGCCAGGTCGGGACTCTGGCCGGCGGGTTCACCTACGTCACCAGTCCTGCCTTGACCTTTACGGATGACCCCCTGCAGGCCGGCGTCACCAGGGTGAAGGCTGTCCATCTGACCGAGCTGCGCACGGCAGTGAACACACTGCGCAGCCGGTATGCGTTGACCAACTTCTCGTTCACGGACCCCACGCTCACTGCCAATGTGACCAAGGTAAAAGCGGTGCACTTGACGGAACTTCGCACCGCGCTGGCGCAGGTCTACACCGCGGCCTCGCGCACCGTTCCGACGTGGAACCCCGGAACGATCACCGTCGGATCGGTGATCACGGCGGCGCAGCTCACCGAATTGCGTACTGCGACTCGCGCGCTGTGGTGAGCGCCGGTGTTTTCCTGGCTCCTCCCTGGAACGGGGGAGGGGCCAGGCGACTCCTTCATCGATTGACCCTTCTGCGTTGCCAGGGCGCCTCGAGGATCGCAGATCCGTAGGCAGTTACGAGATGGCAGGGCGCCATTACTTGCGCCGCTTCTTCGAGGAATGGGCCGCAATTCCTATTCTGGCAGGGATCATGGCGCCCTTGCGCGGCAGCGGATTACGCCAGCTGCCGGAGCGACTTCTCCATCCGCCGGATTCCTTCCCCAGCATCTTCCATGGTCAGGTTCAGCGCCGGACGGAAGCGGGCCGACAGATGGCCGGAGGAGAGCACCATCACGTCGTTGGCCATGAAGGTTTCCAGGGCCTTGTCGCGCTGCGCGGCGCTGGGAAGGTCGAAGGCAGCCATCAGCCCGAGGCCGCGCACGTTGGAGACCAGCCCCGGAAACTCCGAGGCGAATCGCTCCAGCTCGCCGAGAAAGTAGGCGCCGACTGTGGCGGCATTGGAGACCAGCCCTTCCTCCTCGATCACTTCGAAGTAGCGCTGGGAGCGCACCATGTCGGTGAGGTTTCCCCCCCAGGTCGAGTTGATCCGCGACGGAACCAGGAACACGTTGTCGTCGATGTCGAAGATACGGTCGTTCGAGGCGAAACCACAAACCTGCGTCTTCTTGCCGAAGCAGAAGATGTCGGGCTCCACGCCGTAATTCTGGAAGGCCCACATCTTCCCGGTGATGCCGACCCCCGACTGCACCTCGTCGAAGATCAGCAGCATCTCGTTCTCATCGCAGAGCTGGCGTACCGCGGCGAAAAACTCGGGGCGGAAGTGGTTGTCGCCGCCCTCGCCCTGGATCGGCTCCATGATCAGCGCAGCGATCTCGTTGGGGCGTTCGGAGAGAAACTTCTTTGCCTGATCCAGTGCGGATTTCTCTCGCGTTGCCGCGTCAGCCAGGGACTCGGGCGTTTTCGGGAAACGCAGCTTCGGGTTCTCGATCCGCGGCCAGTCGAACTTCGGGAAGTACTGGATCTTGCGCGGATCGGCGGTGTTGGTCAGCGACAGCGTGTAACCGGTGCGGCCGTGGAAGGCTTCGCGCAGATGCATGATCTGCGTTCCGATCTCTCCCTCGATTCCGCGGCGGATGTTCTTGCGGACCTTCCAGTCGATGGCGGTCTTGACCGCGTTCTCGATTCCGAGGGCGCCGCCTTCGATGAAAAACATGTGCTTGTTGTGGGAAGGCGGCACGGCCACGCGCGAGAAGGTCTCGACGAACTCGGCCATGTAGGTGGTGTAGATGTCGGAGTTGGCCGGCTTGTTGACGGCGGAGGTGGCCAGGCGGTCGCGAAATTCTGGATTGTCGAGCCGGGGATGGTTGTAGCCGATGGGACAGGAGGCGAAATTGGTAAAGAAATCGAGGACGGCCCTGCCACGCTTCGCGTCGAAAACCCAGGACCCCTTCGACTTCGTGAGGTCCATGACGATCTCGTAGCCGTCGGCCAGCATGTGGCGCGAGAGAACCTGATGGACATCGCCGGGCTGGATGACCAGACGGCGATCGGTAATCGAAGATGCGGGCATGGAAAGGGCCTCCTGTGAGATTGCGCGGCGTCACCAGCGACAGAAACGGTCGAGCCGGTAATTGATGGTCGGCGCCCTGAGTCTATCGTCACGCCGGAAACCTTGGCAACCCACAGGCGGCAGGCGACGGCACGCAATGCGCAGCGCGTTTTCTCCGTTCCGGGCAGTGACGCGCCGCAGAAACCAGTGGTAAAACTGCCCGCGCTGCAAGGCCCCAGACCCCAAGGAGCTCCCATGAAAGACATCGTCATCCTCGGCGGCGCCCGCACGCCGATCGGCTCGTTCCTCGGCTCGCTCTCCTCGCTCTCCGCACCGAAACTCGGATCGATCGCCATCCGCTGCGCTCTTTCGAATGCCGGAGTCGAGGCTGAGCTCATCGAGCAGG
>JBDSGC010000052.1:0-14190 GCA_039919215.1 Thermoanaerobaculia bacterium
CCCGTCGTCGTTTTATCTCCAGGCGTCGGTTCTGGAACGGGAGAGGCGAGCGGTTTTCGGCAGCACCTGGCAGCTCGCCGGTCGAGCCGAACAGGTCGCAACGCCGGGGCAATACTTCACCACCACCGTGGGTCATGAGCCTCTGCTGATCGTCCGTGGATCGGACGGCGAGCTGCGGGCACTATCGAACGTCTGTCGTCACCGGGCCGGGCCGGTCGCCCGGGGTGAAGGAAAGCGCCCCATCCTGCAGTGCGGATACCACGGGTGGACGTACTCGCTGGAGGGTCGCCTCCTGACAACGCCCGAGTTTGAGGGAGTGCACTGTTTCGACCGGCAGGAGATGTCGCTGCCATCGTTCCGCGTGGAGTCGTGGAACGGCCTGCTCTTCGTGCAACTCGATCCCGCGGCCCCCTCCCTGTCGGAGTTCTTCGGCGATCTGAGCGAACATCTCCCGGCGCGCGATGTCACCGGCTTCACCGTGGCCGCGCGCAAGGAGTGGGAGCTCGAGTGCAACTGGAAGGTCTACGTCGACAACTATCTGGAGGGCTACCACATCCCCATCGTGCACCCCGGCCTGTTCCGCGAGATCGACTACCAGAATTACCGGACCGAGACGCGGGCGCACTATTCGATCCAGCATGCCCCTCTGCGAAATCCGGAACGCATCCCAGTCGATGGGGGTGATCCGGAGGCTCAGTATTTCTGGATCTATCCGAACCTCATGCTCAACGTGTATCCCGACAACTTCTCCACCAACCTCATCGTCCCTCTGAGTCCCACCAGGACCCTGACCATCTTCGAGTGGTATTTCCGGGATGCGCAGCAACCGCAGGTCCTGAAACGGGTGGAAGAAACCGTGGCGTTCAGCGATGAGATCCAGCTCGAGGACATCGCCATCTGCGAAGCGGTGCAGCGCGGGCTGCGCTCATCGACCTACCACCGCGGGCGCTACTCTCCATCCCGCGAGAACGGCGTGCACCACTTCCATGATCTGTACGCGCAGGCAATGGGCATCGAACGCCGTTCCTGACCGGGACCCCGGGCCCTTGGCGGAGCCTTGGGCAACCAGCGCTGCCGGCCGTCCCGGCTTTGAACCGTGATCTCTGGCGGAGCCTTGGGCAACCAGCGCCGCCGGCCGAGCCGGCCCGGCCTAGAAGGGACAGTCTTCGCAGCCGGACCCGCAACACGTCGGTTCGCTTGCGGGGCGGAAGCGGGGGAGGGGTTGGTCGGGGGAGGCGGAAGGCTGCGCGCCCGCCGTCACGGGATCACTCAGCTCCTCGCCACACAGACTCTGCGGATCGGGCGTCCGAGGCTCACTCACAGGCTGACCCGCAGGAAAGCGGAATCGATCCCGCTCACTCCCGGACGATGTCGGCCCAGGGGAGTTTGCGAACGGCCAGCACTTTCTCGTCGATGTCATTCTGCGTGGCCCGGTCACCAAGCACCCGGCGAAGGTAATCGACTTCGGGGGAGACCAGCTTGTTGCTCTTCGGAAACAGGCGGAGCGCTGCAGTCTGGAGGTTGCGCTCGGTCACGGTGACCATCTTCGGAGCTCTTGTGGCCTTCTCACTCATGCAGATTCCAACGGAGCAGCGAGCCCAGGTAATCCACGATCAGGAAACGTCAGCGTTTCCGGCCCGCGCCACCCGATCGGGGGGTCAACGCCGAACGGAACACGAAGGCGTCCTGAACCAGCTCCGTTCTCTCCGAATGACAGCGACAGAGAGCGCACTGGATTCCGTCGACATGCGCCGCTTTCGAGTGGCCACAGACTTCGCACTTCCTCATCAGGTCAGCCATACAAGCCTCAACTAAATCAAGATCGGTGCCCGTTTTTTTTGGGGGCCTGCCAGTGTGAGGGTTCCGACGACAAAGAAAGGAAAACTCCTCAAGGGGTGGAGATTTGAACCGGTTGGGCAGGGTGCTCCTGAACGGAGCCTGGGAATGTTCTTCAAGAGGTAGACCGCGCTTGCTACCATTCGTGCCATGAAACAGGACGAGCTGTTCGAGGCCATCCGCGGTGGCGACGAAGCGACGATTCGCCGCCTGCTCGACCAAGATCCTGACCTCCGGACCGCGGCCTCCGGCGGCGTGTCTCCCATCCTTTATGCCTGCTACACCGGGCACGCCAGTCTGGCGCCCACCCTGCTTCAGGGAGGCCCACCGCCCAGCTTCGCCGAAGCCTGTGCCATTGGGGACGAGATCAGAGCGCGCCAGCTTCTGGAAGGCGATCCCTCGCTGCTCAATGAGTTCACTCCAGACGGGTTTCCGCCCCTCGGGCTCGCGGTGTTTTTCAGGCATCCGCAGCTGGCGAAACAGCTGATCGAGCGAGGCGCGGACGTACACGCCCATGCGAAGAATGCGCAGCGCGTTGCTCCCCTCCACGCCGCCGTCGCGGTGGGCGACCACGAGACCGCCGCTCTGCTTCTGGAGAGGGGAGCGGAGGTCAACGCGCGCCAGCAGGGCGGATTCACTCCGCTTCATGGAGCGGCAAGTCGGGGCGATGCGCCGATGATCGAATTGCTGCTGGCCGCTCGCGCCGATCGATCGCTGGTCACCGACGACGGCAAGACCGCGGCGGACATCGCCATCGAGCGCGGCCATGCCACTCTTGCGGAACGATTGCGAGCGACCTGAATCGGTCGTTGGGGATTGCACGCGGTCGTCAGAATCTCCGGGTAGGCTTCCCGCCGATTCAACCAATACACTCCGTTAGAATGCCCGCATGCGTACGCTGCTGGTATTCCTTCTCGCCGCGACCTCGGCTGCTGCATCGGTCAGCACGCCCTACGTATCGGAAGGACGCATCCCCATTGCGCCGGGGACGTTTTACGACCACGGGACGTTCGTCACCACCACGGCGGGCAGACAGACCGCCTACTTCGTGGAGGTCAATTCCCTCGAATCGTTGCTCTCGTTCGAGGCGTCCCTGTCGAACGATCGCGTGGCCGGACTGGAGACCACCACGGCCCAGTCGAACCGGAAGAATCGAGAAGGACATCGGGCCGTCGCTGCTTCGAACGCGGACTTCTGGGGATCGCGGGAGGCGCCCAGCGGCATGCACATCGAGTTCGGCGAGCTGATTTCTGACGGCGGCTCGGCGCGTCCTACCTTCGCAGTGAAGCCGGCGCGCGAACTGATGATCGCACTGGCCGACGTCAATACCCGCGTGACCCGCGCGGATGGCGTGAGCATGACCGCGCGCGAAGTGAACCAGTCCCGCGCCAGCGGGGAATTCGTCGTGTACACCACCCGCTTCGGACCGGCCACCGGCACTGACGCGGCCGGGACCGAAGTCGTGCTCACCGGCGTCGTGCTCCCCCTGCGGGCCAGTGGCACGTTCCGGGGGACGGTCAGCCAGGTACGCATCAATGCCGGAGACACGCCGATCAACGCCAATGACCTCGTCCTCTCCGGCTCCGGTAGCGCGGCGACGTTTCTCGGCGCGATGACGGTCGGTCAGAGCGTTTCATTGACGACGTCGATTACTTCAGGCTGGGAGAACGTCGTGCATGCGATCGGCGGCGGGCACTTCATCGTTCGCAGTGCAGCGATCAGCATTGAGCCGGATACTCCCGGCTTCGCCGATGTAACCCATCCCCGCACCGCTCTCGGACTGACCGCCTCCGGGAAGCTGGTCATGGCCGTTGTGGATGGGCGACAGCCGGGCTACAGCATCGGCGTGCGGCTCGACGAGCTGGCGGAGCTGATGCTCGCTCGCGGCGTGGTCACCGCGATCAACATGGATGGTGGTGGCTCCAGCACGCTCGCCGTGCGCCTCCCGGGCGAGGACGGCGTGACTCAGGTCAATCGTGGATCCGATGGTTTTGAGCGCTCCGTCAGCAACAGCCTGGTGCTCTTCAGTTCCGCGCCAACCGGGCCACTGGCCATCGCCAACGTCCTCCCGTCGAACGCTTCGATCTTCCCTGGCAGCAGCGTCGGCTATGTGGTCAACGGGCAGGATGCTACGTTCAACAAGGTCACCATCGATCCGTCCAGTGTGAGCTGGTCGATCAGCAACCCCAGTGTGGGCTCCATCGACTCCGCCGGCCGGCTGGCCACGACCGCGAACGGCTTGACCGAGGTACGGGCAGCGATCGGCGCGGTGAGCGGGTCGACCGCCGCCAGGGTGGTGAGCACGCTGGCCGCGTTGGAGATCCGACCGAATCCCGCGATCGTGACGCCCGGCACCCAGCAGACCTTCACGCTCAGCGGACGCACGCCGGCTGGCGACGCGGTCATCGTCGACAACAACGTCGCCACATGGTCGGTGTCGGGCCCGATCGGGACGATCAGTTCCTCCGGTGTCCTCACGGCATCGCTCCGCGGAACCGGCAGCGTGCGAGCCAGCGTCGAAGGCGCCAGCGCCACGGCAGCGGTCGATGTCGGCCGTGGGGCCGAGATCATCGAGGACTTCGAGGATGTCGACGACATGAAGGTGCAGACCGCAAGGGCCACCGCGACCTTCACCTTCGCCATGCGCTCCAACCCCGTTCGCAACGGTACGCGGTCCGGCTGGTTGAGCTACGACTTCACCAACCAGACCGCCGGGGTCTCCGCCGCCTACGCTGCCCATGATCCGGTCAAGCCAATCAGCGACCGACCACTGCGCATGGGCCTATGGGTTTACGGCGACAACAGCCGTCATTGGCTGCGTGGCAATTATCGCGACGGCGCGAACGTGCAGAAGACCATCGACTTCACGGCTGCGCCCACGCCGGTGCCGGTCACGAAAGCCGATTGCAGAGCGCGCGGCAACGGAATCAACTGGACCGGCTGGAAGTATGTCGAGGCCAGCATCCCGGCGGATGCAGCGCTGCCGCTGAAGTGGGAGCGCATCTACGTCGTGGAGACCGTGGACCTCTGCGACGATGCCTCCGCGCTCTTCCTGGACGACCTGCGTGCCGTCTACACCAACGCGCGTGAGGATCTCACCGGTCCCGAGGTGCGCGAGCTCCTGCCGGAACCGGGGCAGCGCGTCTTCACCGCGCGTCCGGAGATCGGTGGACGGGTGGTCGATGACGCGGAGGGAGTGGGAGTGGCGCCGGAGTCGATCCGGCTGTTCCTCGATGGGGCGCAAGTCCCCGCCACATTCGATCCAGCCACGGGACGGGTTCGTTCGGTGCCGGCCGCTCCGCTGCTGGACGGCACGCACAAGGTGCGGCTCGAGGCGGAAGATCGTGCCGGCAACCCGGCCCTTCCCTTCGGCGCCTGGACCTTCACCGTGCAGACGGGCCGGGTCACGGGGCGGCGGTGAGGGATTCGTCCGTGGAGAGGCAAAGCAAAAAACGAATGACGAAAGCCTGACCCCGTTGCTTCCCCAAACAAACCGCGACAGGCCTGAGCGTGCGCGGATGCAGAGAACAGCACGAGAGTGATCCTTCCCCGCGCGCGCGCCGACTATTCGAGGCCTTCGGCGAGGAACAGCTCATGGATCAACCTCCAGTACGTGTAGATACACGTGCGACCGTCGGCAGTGATCTTGATGCCATCCGTGTCGAAGCCGATGAATCCGGTCGCGTCGGTGGGCCGGATTTCCGTGAGTAGGCCCCGTTTTCCCGTAGCGAGATCGTGCTTCACAATCCGCAGCGAATTCTCGGCGGCTGTGCGGATGTAGAGCGACTTCCCATCTGCGCTCCACTGCATCAAAGTATCGCCGGCGCTGGTGCCCGGGATCGGGTCCAGCTCTCCTTTGAGTCCGACGCGGAGAATCTCGTCGCCGAAACCGTAAGCGGCAATCTGCTTTCCGTCCGGCGAGACCAGCGCACCACGTACGCCCGACGGCCCGAGCATGTGAGGATCTCCGCCGCCGACATCCTGAACGAAGGTCGCCGGCCGATGGTCGTCGCCCTCACCGACGAAGAACACACGGTTTCCCTCCGGAAACCAGCCCCCGGTGTAATAGAGCCTAACGGGTCCCTTTGGAAGCACACGCTTGTCGCCAGCCCCCAGCGGAAGGATCGACAGCTCGGTTGCCGCGGGACCGAGCACCAGAGCGAAGGCCGCATTTGGCGATAAGGCGAGTGCCTTCCCAGGGCCGAGTTGAACGGGATCGGAGTCGTCGTGCCGCACATAGGCGGTCGGAACGCCGCCGGCCGCATGACCGAATTCGTAGAACAGCACCGTTCGCCCATCCGCGGAGATGTCGGCCGCGGTCGACCAGTCAAGCCAGGAAAGCTGCGTCTCGTTCCCTGAACTCTCGCCGATCGTTCGCTTGACGAGGCGCGTCCGGGCATTGGCAGTGGCGATCAACGCGTCGCCGCTTCGCGACACATCGAACAGCTCAAAGTCCCCCGGAGCCATTAGCACCGGGCGTACCGTACCGTCCACGGCGATTTCGTAGATCTGATAGCCAGTGTCACGCTGCGATCCTGACACCCAGATCTTGTCCGCCCTCGGAGACCAAGCCAGACGCGACAGCGATTTCCATCCGCTGCTGAGAATCTGTTTCTTCCGGCTCGCGAGGTCGACCACCGCGACCGAGCCGCCGATGTTGCCGAGCTGCGGGTGCTCGCAGAACGCGATCTTTGTGCCGTCGGGAGAAAAGCGTGGTGAGGTCATCCATCCGGCGGTGGTCGCCACCACCGTGCCCTGCGGATATTCGAGCCGGAACTGCCCTTCGACCGCTCGCACGACCGCCAGAGCACTGCTGTCCGGGGACCATTCGGCGGCGGCGACATGGGCCAGCATCTGCCGCGGTGCCCCGCCGGCGAGCGACGCGCGCGCCAGTGTCCCGTCGAGGCACTCTCCCCACGACACGCTGCAATCCTGAGAGATGGCGATCTCTTCTTTCGACGACACTGCCAGGATCCCTGCGGATTTGAATCCGAGGGAGCGGGACTCGACGGCTGAGCGACGGGTCATGAACACGTCGAGCGGATTGCCGTCCCATGCCGCGCTGTACACGACGACCTGTCCGTCCGGCGCGAAGCGGGCGCCAGTCACACTGCCGAGACGGAACGTGAGCTGACGAAACGACCTCGCTTTCCCAACCACGGCACCTTCGCGGGTCCTGAGGATCAGCACGGCCAGCACTGCGGTTGCCAGGACGGCGAGCGATGCCAGAGCAATGGCGCGCTTCGACACTCGCAGATCTGAGGAAGACAGCGTACCGGGTCGCATCGATGATGCGCTGCCTAACGACTCGATGGCGAAGGCGACGTCCTGTGCGCTCTGAAAACGCTCATCGGGGTTCTTTTCCAGACAACGCGCCGCGATCCGCGCGAATCCATCGGGCATCGTTTCCAGGCCGCAGGCCTCGTGGTTGAGGATGGCGTTCATCGTCTCCACTGCGGAGTTCGCAAGGAACGCACGCACGCCGGTCTGCATCTCCACGAGCAACGCGCCGAACGAGAAAATGTCCGATCGCAGGTCGGCCTCGCTACCGCGGACCTGTTCCGGCGACATGTACCCGACTGTCCCGAGAACGGTCCCCGGAGTGGTGTGGCCGGCAAGGACCTGAGTGGGCGCATCGGCGTCGATCACCTGTCCCACGAGCTTGGCCAGACCGAAGTCGAGGATCTTCACCCGGTGATCCGGCGTGATTAGAAGATTTTCTGGCTTCAGATCGCGATGGATGACGTTGCGCTGGTGGGCGGCTGCCAGCCCGCGCGCGATCTGTATTGCGTAGTCGAGGACACGCGTTGCGGCCAGCGGCCCTCGTGCGAGACGCTCACGCAGAGTGTCGCCCTCAAGCAGCTCGCACACCATGTAGGGCGCGCCGCTGGCGGTCTCTCCTACATCGAACACTGAGAGGATGTTCGGATGGTTGAGCAGACCCGTTGCCCGCGCTTCCTGTTCGAACCGCGCCAACCGCCCGGGATCACTTGAGAGACTCTCGGGTAGAACCTTGATGGCGACGTCGCGGCCCAGTCGGGAATCTCGGGCACGGAATACCTCCCCCATCCCTCCCTGCCCGAGCTTCGCAACAATCTCGTAGGGCCCGCACCGATCGCCCGCCGAGAAGCTCATCGTCTCAGCGGGACGAGCTGTTGGGAGTGTTGCAGCTGGCCACCTCGAGGCGACGGCCGACCTTTGCCAGTCCCACGCGGATCGAGTCAGAGTCGGGCTCAGTCAGGCGCGGCGAGGAGAGGATCACAATCGATCGCGGGCGGCTCGCAAATGCGCGCTGTAGCCGTACAGCGCGATTGGACGAGCTGAGCTTGTTCCCGCACGGATAGGCCACGGGCGCGAGAAGGAACAACAAAATGATCGCGGCCTTTCGCATCTCGCCTCCGAGTTTGTACGATTGCGCAGTCATCGTAGCGCGGTTTCGAGTTGGGGGACAATCGGGGTTGCCGGTCACGGGGTCACCGATTGGCAGGTGCGAATTTGATTCGGGTCACACCTTCGCTTTTCGCAAAAACGCAGGCGATGGAACGGTGGGTTCGCAGATCCAGAAGGCCTGGAGAAACCGTGAGTGAGTGAGCGATGGCGCCGAGGTGGTCGCGCTCGCTAGTGCGCTGAGCGCGACCGGATTGACGGTGGTGATGCACGGGAGGTTCGTAAAAGACTAGGGAGAGGGCCTCGGTTCGAAGTGGATCTCCTCCGATGTCACCGGCAGATAGTTCGCGCTGCCGCTGTAGGTGAGGGTGAGCTGGTAGGAGCGCTTCTGCACAGTGTTCGACGCTTTTCCGTCGATCAGTGGCGCACTGTCCGGATCGCCGTGCTTGTAGGTGAAGGTGACCGTCCCGGTCGGGGTGCCGGCGCCTGGCGCTACAGCCGTCACCGTGGCGATCAGGATCACGCGGTTGCGATCCTCCTCATACGAGAAAGAGATTTGTGTGGCTGCCTTGTCGACCCCTTGCGTCAGGGTTGCGCTGCTGGGAAGGTAGTCGTCCGCCCCGCGATACTCGGCGTGAAGATTGTGCGTGCCGGCACCCAGTGCGGAGGTGGTGAACGAGAAGGTTCCACCGCTGAGCGGTTGGGAGGACAGCGTGGTCGATCCGTCGAGCAGGTCGACCGTACCGCCCGGGACTCCCGCCGCGCTGGTGACGCTCACGCTGAAGGTCACCGGCTGGCCATAAACGGGTGCGGCTTCCGATGACGTGAGCGTGGTCACGGTGGGCGCCACCACGCGATAGGAGACCGAGCGCGACGTGGTGTTTCCGGCGACATCCCGCGCCGAGACGGTGAACGTCTTCACGCCGATGCTGCTGGTATCGATAGTGGCCACGCTGCAGTCGGCGATCCCGGACAGCGCGTCGGTGCAGTCGTAGACCGCCGCCACCGATTGACCGAACAGATAACGCGCCCCTTCGGTGGGGGCACTGATGGCGATGACCGGAGAGGTCTTGTCGATCTGCACGGCGGTGCTCTTGGTCGTCTCCACGTTGCCAGCCCAGTCGCGGGAACGGAATTGCACGGTGGTCGTTCCTTCGCTGGTGAAGGTCATCGCGCCGGAGTAGGGCTGCCACGTCGCGCCGGAATTCACGGAAGTCTCGGTGGCCACAACGCCCGTGCAGTCATCCGTCGATGACAAGGACAGAGTGACGTTCTGATTGGTCCAGCCGCTGGCGCTCTGCGTTGGCGAGGTGACCGGAGCGCGGAGCTCCAGCCGCGCATCGGAGCTGGTGACCAGCCCGGCGCCTACACTGGCGACGCAGGCGTACGCCACGTCGCCGCCCAGAGTGACCTTTGCGCGGTAGGAACCGGGATCGAGACTGACGCCGCCAAAGAATCCGCCGCCGTCCGTGGTGGTGGTACGCGTCGCGCCGGTGGCAACGTTTTCTATGGTCACCACGCCGGTGTCGATGGGGGAGACGCCGTCGGCGCGGAACGCGAAGCCGCGAAGATGGCCGCGCGTGGGCGATTCTTTCCACGGCATGGGAGGAATGGTCGCCTCATCGCGGAACACCGGGGTCAACGCAGTGGACTCGAACAGAGCGCCGGTGGTGCCCGCGCCGGTCTTGAGTGCGGAGAAGAATTCGGTGTTGGTTCGCTTCGGCGTGGTGACGCCAGGCGTCGGATAGGACAACGGATTCGTGGTGACGGATGCGTTCGTGCTGTTGCCCACGGTCACATTCGGCCGCGTGTCGCCCAATGCGTAGAGCAGCACGCCGTTCGCCGTGGTGCCGGCGGCGTTCGGCGGCAGAGCGAGAGCGCGACGCGTCTGGGGAAGGCTTCCCTCGATGGCGTTGAGATACACACCCTGACCGATGATGGCCTGCCGCCCGCTGGCGGCCGTGAGCGCTTTGGCGTAATCGCTCCAGTGATCGAACTGAAGCCTCTCGGCGGAGACGTGCTCGCGTTTGTAGGCCATCGGGCAGACCAGGTCGAGGATGCCCTCGCGGGTCCAGGCGTCCCAGTCCTGGAACACGCGCCGGTACGGTTCCCCGTTGGTCCACGCGCCAGGGAATGCGCCGATATCGAAGGAACAGATCAGCGCGGCCGAGACCTTCACCCGTGGTCGCACGGCAGTCACAGAAAGATAGAGGCGGCGCACGAAGTTGGTGACCTGATCGCGGCGCCACTGCAGCCACTGCGGGTCATCGGTGCGTGGGTAGCCGACGTCGCCGGTCCCCAGCAACTTGACCGGGTTGTCGCTGACCTGCTTGCCCACATCGCTCGACTGGTAATACGTCGCGGCGGGAAAGCGCGCTTTGAACCGCGCCACATTGGTTTCGTTGTACCCATCGTTCGGGTAGTACTGAAACGCTTTGCGATCCAGCGGCGCGTCGGGATAGCGGATGCGGTCGAGATGAATCCCGTCCACGTTGTACTTCTGCACCAGGTTGGTAAATACGCTGACGGTGTACGCCTCGGCGTCAGGATGGCCGAGGTCGACCACGAACTCGGCAACGAACCGCTGGCCGTCGAAGGTGGTGTTGTCCTGGTTGTGGGGCAGCGCGCGGGTGGCCCACTGACGCGGGTCGGCCAGCGGGTACATCGCCTTCGTCGTGTTGTCGAAAAAGTGCTGCAGGAAGACGTGATTCGGATTCTTCGGCACGCCGGTGATGGTGGGGTGCGCGTTGTAGATCGCGGTGACGATGACGAAGGCGTGTACTTCAATCCCCCGCAAGTGCGCCTGATCGATCAGGTACTGGAGCGGATCGATGGTCCATGCGCCGCCGGCCGTGGCCGGCTCGCCGACGTTGGCCACCTCGGTCAGAGGCTCGAGCGAGTTGAGATACCAGGAGTCGCCGCGCCGCCGCACCTGCGGAAAGATCGCGTTGCAGTTGCTGGCCACACAATTCTGGATGACGCGATCGATCTCCGTGCGCGTGCCCAGCTGGCTGTTGAAGGTCTCCACCCAGTAGCCGCGGTATTCGGAGCGCGGCTGCGCCTCAGCCGACGTAGCCAGGACCAGCAACGCAAGAACTGCCAGAGAGAGGTTTCGCAAGGGCGTCTCCTTCAAGTCATGAAGACCGATCGTTGGGGTGTTCGCATTCTAGCGGAACAACAAGATGGATGGATCGCAGACCCGGCGGCAAGCCCTAGGTACCGACATCGCGTCCCACTCTTTCCGTGGATTCCGAGTCGCTGGACTTTTGAGCGTAACGAGGCCAAGCGCGGTGAGCGCTCCGTCCGACCCGTTCACGAGACCTTCGCGATCTCCTGATGTTGGAATTCCACTTTGCGATGCGACCACGGGAACGGTTCCGGGAAGAGAAGATTCTCGACACTCCTGGAACGCAGGGCGCGCCCACCTGATCGTCCCCAGGGTGCTGCAAACGATCGTCTGAACCCTCGAGTGGGCTGGCGAGTCCGTCAGTTGGAAGCCACTTTGCAACAGGGTCATGCATGGCAATCGACGATTCCCCTTCCATTCTCGACGAGCTCGCAGCGCATCTGGGGCCGGACACCATCCAGAGTCTGAGCCAGCAACTCGGTACCGACACCGCGGCCACCTCCAGTGCCATCTCCATGATGATTCCCATTCTCCTCGGAGGATTGTCGAAGAACGCGGCGAGCGCAGAAGGCGCTGCTTCGCTCGATACGGCACTGACCGCGCACAACGGCGGCATTCTGGACAACCTCGGCGGACTGTCCCGCGTGGCAGGCGGGGGAGTGGGCGCTGCGATCCTTGGGCACATTCTCGGCTCCCGCCGCGCCCCCGTGGAGCAGGGAGTGGCCCGCGCCACCGGCATGAATGCGCAGCAGGTCGGCCAGCTTCTGATGATGATGGCCCCGGTGGTGATGGGTGTGCTGGGCCGGATGAAACAACATCAGAACGTTGGCGTGGAACAGCTGCCGGAGGTCCTCGGGCAGGCCAGTCTCTCCATGACCAGAGACTCCCCCGCGGTCGGCGAGCTCAGTCGAATCTTCGACAGCAATCACGACGGCCAGATCGCCGACGACGTGGCCCGCATCGGCGCCTCCCTGGTTGGCGGTCTGTTCGGGACCGGCAACGTGTCGTAGCGTCTCTTCAGGGAACCTAAACCAGCCGTCGATGCGCGGTCGCGGACCGCGGTCCCGATTGGCTGGCGTAAGTAGGGCAGCCAGGGCTCGGAAACATTGCGGCCTCGCCAGAGTGATTTCCCTCGGCTGCAAAAGAACTGCGGACAAGAAGAGTCGAAGCTCTGGCCCCACTGAACCCGGCGGATCTGTCCGGCGCTTTCCGATGTCCGTACTGGAATCGTTGGATGCGGCGCCTACGTGGAGACACTTCGAGATGTCGCCGCTCCGCGGCTCATTCGTCTGGGGCCAGACCTTCGATTTTCGCGACCGCACATCGGTTGGATGCGGCAGCAAAGAGGCGATCAATGCTTCTCGTCCTCACTGAACTCCGCGAGCCAGTTCTGCACGAGGACCACCTGCCGCTTGTCGGGCGGAAGATCCTGAATGGCGATCATGCTGCCGTCGCGAAGAACCTGGAATCCGTGATCAAGATTGACGTTGAACGGCGTGGCATCGAAGAGCATCACCGGAGGACCGACGACCACTTCCGACGACTGCCCAACGGACGCCGACATCAACCGGTTACCCGACGCATAGTAGAGGGTGCGGCCATCGCCGCTCCATGTCGGCATTCCAGCTTCGCCGGGCGACACCTGCCACTTTCCTTCGCCGCTGGGATAGCGTGTGACATAGATCGCGAGCGATTCCGATTCACGCGCCCTGTACGCCACGAGGTGACCGTCGGGAGAGAGCGCGAGGCTTCCCCTTTGGAATGGCGACTTCATCATCACGACCGGCGCTCCGCCGCGCACCGGCACGGAGACGATATTGGAGATTTCACGCAGTCCCAATGTCAGGAACACCACATTTCTGTCGTCCGGGGTGAAACTCCCTTCCCATCCCGCCGCAAGCCTGCGAGGCTCTCCGGTGTTGTACGCCGGCACGAGCCAGACGCCGAAGCGGGGATCGCTCCAGTTGAATGTAGGCTCGCGGTGTGCCACCAATTGCCGGCCGTCATGCGACCATGAGGCGGGGGTTTCGCGCACGAAACCATGCGTCATTTGCCGGCGTGTGCCAGTGATCGAATCCACCAGCTCGATGCCGGAAGAGTTGTCCTCTTGGCGTGCAGAGATGGCCAGAGTTTTCTCGTCAGGCGACAGGATGGGATGGTCCGCGGTATCGATCGCGTCGCCGATCTTCGCGATGATCTTCCCCTTGCCATCGACGCGCACGATCTGTTTCGGCCCGTAATCGATATTCACCACATACGACAGTGAGCCATCGGACGATGCAGTGCACGCACCCGCTCCCGCGGCAACGAGAAACTCTTTGCCAGTCGGGGTCATCGTTTCCGTGGAAAACGGCATCGCCCACAAACCGGCATTGATGTCGCGCCGGCTGACCAGGAGGTGCCCGGTGGGAGAGTAGACGACGTCGCGAACCATGGCATCGAACGTAGCGATGGTCTGCCTGTTCTTTCCGCGGATCACCTCGACGCTGGCCATGTTCTCGAGCTTGTGCGGAACCGCAAGAAGGGTTCTTCCATCGGGTAGAAATGAGAGGTTGTGAAAGTCCACAAGACCGGCATCCGCCGCCAGCGCTTCCACCGGCCGGCCGCCACGGGCGGAAACCTCGTAGAGACCTCCAAAGAGCGCCGCCAGCACGATCCGATCGTCCGCGCCCCACGCGCCGGAGTGAAAGCCCCGCGCGATTTGCGACAGCGGCGCGATGAGCACCGGCGCACTGCCGCCGGTGGCGATCTTCCACAGCTTGTGATCGCTGATGAAAGCAATCCATCTGCTGTCTGGCGACCAGAAGACGACCGGCTGCTGTGCCCCGGTGATCGGCACC
>JBDSGC010000053.1:0-4541 GCA_039919215.1 Thermoanaerobaculia bacterium
TTCTGCGTATGGATGGCCATGCCGCTGATGAGAAACAACGGCGACCCATCGGACGCCAGCGAGTAGGGCATCACCGATCCGAAGGGCCATCCGGGATGCTTCACCGACTGCGTGGCCAGCATTCCCATCGTCTCCTGCCCAAGCAGCGTGCGCGCGCGCTCCGCGTAGGTCGGTTCGGGCGCAGTTGAAGGAGGGAGCGACGATGCGTGTTGGGTCATGTGCCGGATTATCGCCGGGAACGAGAGGGCGCGTCTTTCCGTTGCGTCTCGCTGCCGGTCTCCCGTAGCGCCGGCATCCTGCCGGCCGTGCCGCGGGCATCCTTGCCCGCGGGCTCTAGCGGCACGCCGCCGCGCCCCTCGAAGCGCGGCTTCAAGCCGGCGAGCCCTCTCTTGCCGGCCGGGATGACGGACGGCCGGTTTGGCGCTCCCTCCCTCAGTCGGTCGATCTCCGGTTCCCGCCATTCCGCCATGCCGGTGCAGCCATGGCAACCAGCAATAGACTACGCACCATGAAAACGCTTTCGGCCGCCTCACTACTCCTCTTCATCGCGTCGGGCTGTGCTCATACGACGACGGATGAGCACAGGGACCATCAGATGTCCGCTCCCGCCGCATCGACCGCTGCCGTCACCACCATGCGCAGCCCGTCGCAGGCGTGGGCGAAACAGGCAGTGGCGCAGTCGCCGCGCCATCACGAATGGGTGAAGGTCCAATCCGGCAATCGAGCGGTGAGCGCATTCGTCGTCTATCCCGAAGTGCAGACCAAGGCCCACTCGGTCGTCGTGATCCATGAGATTTTCGGAATGAGCGACTGGGTGCAGATGCTCGCCGACGAGGTCGCGGCCGCCGGCGCCATCGCCATCGCACCCGATCTTCTGTCGGGCATGGGTCCGAACGGCGGTGGTACCGACGCGTTCGCAGACGGCACCGCGGTGGGAAAAGCCATTCGCGATCTACCACCAGATCAGGTCACCGCCGATTTGCATGCCGTGGCCGACTACGTAGCGAAGTTGCCCGCGGCGAACGGCAAAGTCGCCGTCGCCGGATTCTGCTGGGGAGGGTCGCAATCGTTTCGCTTTGCCACCAACCGTCCCACGCTCGCTGCAGCGTTCGTCTTTTACGGCAGCGGCCCGCAATCACCTGAGGACATCGCCAGAATCAATGCCCCGGTCTACGGCTTCTACGCCGGCAATGACGCCCGCATCGGCGCCACCGTTCCGAAGACGCAGGAACAGATGCAGTCCGCCGGCAAGACCTACGACATCGTGACGTATGAAGGCGCCGGTCACGGCTTCATGCGCGCCGGCGACGCCCCACCACCCGCACCCGACGCCGATCTGAAAGCGCAGGAGGCCTACGCCGGAAACAGGAAAGCCCGCGACGCCGCCTGGATCCGCTGGAAATCGCTTCTCAGCAAACTGTGAGTTTTGCGCGACAGCGGGATCAGTGGCGCCTGAAACGAGCCGCGCCCTGGGAACGCCGGCTTCCAGTCGGCCGGTCCGCCGGCATCTTGCCGGCGGGATCAGCAGATGCCGGGTTGAGGGCACGCGGTGGACGTGCAGTTCCTCCGACCGGCGCGACGTTCGCCGCCAGCAAAGCAAAGAACGCCGGCATAGATCGTGGCGGCCGAGACCGGATCGACCGCCAGAGAGTGTCCTCACGCCATACAGCTGACATAACCGCCCGATCTGCGATGCCGCTACTCAGTGCCATCCGAGGATGACGTGGAAGAGCGCGTCGTTGGGGGCCGGGTTGTGTTGGAGGATCACGAACGTCTGCCCATCCGGCTCGACCGCGAAGCCGGCGATGCCGCTGGGGACGGTGAAGAGCGTCTCCCTGGTTGCATCGCTCCAGCTGCCCGAGACGCTCCGCAGTACCGACACGGATCTACGGTCACCGGCGACGTAAAAGAGCTCCGTCCCATCTCCTCTCCATCGCGGATTGGAACCGCCATCGCTGGAGACACGGATGCGCGCTGCTTTCTCGCCGGTAATTCTCTGCAGATACACCTCGGCAGCGCCGGTGGCATCCGAGGAATAGGCGAGCCACTTTCCGTCGCTGGAGATCTCCGGCTCTCCCTCATCGAAGGCGGTATTCATCATCGGCTCCTCTCTCTTGCTCTGCATGGAGAAGCGGTAGATGTCGCTCTTCGTTCTCGAGTTGTGGTCGACGACGTACAGCGTCTCTCCATCCGAAGAGACGCTGCGCGCAGATTGGAACATGCCGCGCGGCGTCAGTTCTTCGACCGCCGACCCTGCGATTGCGCGTCTGACGACGTGGGGAAGCACGCCTCCCTGCGCGTCGGAGTAGATGAGCCACTGACCATCGCGTGACCAGACCGGCGCAAACTCCATCCCTGGATCGCTCGTAAAGCGGTCACGCACTCCGCGCGCAAGGTCGTAGATCCAGATATCACCGAGTCCTGTCGCCTGCGCCAGGATCGTAACGGCAATCCTCTTCCCGTCCGGGGCAAGAGCGAGATCGAAAAAGCGCCCGGCACTCCCCTCGAGAAGTTTCTTCTCTGCTCCCCTCCGGTCGACCAGCGACAATCGGCCGGTTGGCGAATTCGTCCGGTACACGACCATGCCGGACTCGATCGCATCGAAGTCTGCTCGTGCTGTCGGATAGAAATAAGAGACATCATCTGCGACCGTTTCTGCTTCACCGACGAGTGTCGCTTTGGCCGCGTCGTACTTTTGCGTCAGAAGCTTTCCGTCACGAACGTACATCAGCACACCGTTTCCGACCGTCTTCACTCTCGACACGTTTTTCAACAGTGCCTTCTTCTGCTTTCCATCCAGCGAAGCGAGGACGAGATCGCGATCAATCGATCGGGAGGACATCGATAGATAGAAAAAATGTTCGCCGTCCGGCAGAAAGCAGGGCCACGCGGCCCCCGCTTCATCGCGTGTTGTTGGCGTCACCGGAACAACAACACCTCCCATATCCGACACTCGAAAGATGCCCAACCGTCCGGCGAAAGCATTGCTGAAGAGAATGGTGTGGTTGCGCCAGGTGGCCATGGCTCCGGCCTCCGAGACATCGCAGAGCGCTTCGGGAGGAGTGTTGCCGGTCTTTCGCGTCTTCCACAACTTCCCGCGCGCACTGAAGCCGATCCACTCCCCGTCCGGCGACCAGAAGGGACCCTGTGCACCCGCGGAACCTTCCACTTTTCGCACCTCGTTGGAATCGAGGTCACGCAGCAGGAGCATCCTCGCCCCTCCGCTGAATCCGGTGAACGAAAGAGTTTTTCCGTCGGGAGCGAGTGCGAAGGCATTGGAGTCACCAGATCCCGCGGCGACGAATCCCGGCGGAAGTGCGAGATCGAGGCGAACGACCGGCATCTGCGGCACCGGCGACCTGGTTGAGCGCATGGCCAACCAGGCCAGGAGAGCTGCCGCTGCAGCGACGGCAAGCAGCGGAATCCACTGAGTGGTCCGACGTTTCGCGTCAGCCGAAACCGGTTGCAGTCCTTCTCCGGAGGGTGACGAGTCGAGCATCCAGCGGAGTTGCCGGGCCACGTCGTGCGCGGTCTGCCAGCGATCGTCGGGATTCTTCTCCAGCGCCGTGACGATGATGCGCTCGAGTGCCGGCGGAAGGGAGGGTTGCAACGATCGGATCGGTGGCGGTTCGACCGAAAGAATTGCAGCGATGAGCGAGGTACGTGATGAGCCGCCGAAGGGCCGTTGTCCCGTGGCCATCTCGAAGAGAATGACCCCAAGAGCGAAGATGTCCGTGCGAGCGTCGACGGCTCTGCCTTCTACTTGTTCCGGGGACATGTATTGAAACGTCCCCATGATCGTGCCTTCCGCTGTGAGGGGAGCGGCCAGCGTGGGAATGTTGGAATCGCTCCAATCGCTGCTCTCCGCAGCGACGATCTTGGCAAGGCCGAAATCGAGAAGCTTCGCGCCCGCCGCAGTGATCATTACATTGGCGGGCTTGAGATCGCGGTGCGCAATGCCGGCCCGGTGTGCGTGATGGAGAGCCTCGGCGATCTGCACTCCGTACCGGAGAACGAGATTGACCGGAAGCGGGCCACGCTCAATTCGGTCGGCCAGTGTCTCTCCTTCGAGATACTCCATCACCAGATACTCGATGCCGTCGTCGCTGCCGACGTCGTAGATCGAACAGATGTTCGCGTGCGACAGCGCAGCGATGGCTTTCGCTTCCCTCTCGAACCTGATGCGTCGCGACGGAGTGGCCACCACGTCGGACGGCAGAACCTTGATTGCCACGGTACGGTCCAGGCGGTGGTCGCGCGCCCGGTAGACCTCTCCCATACCGCCGACACCGATCAACGAGACGATTTCGTACGGACCAAGCTTCCTTCCTGACTCGAGATTCACGGTGGAACAGATGATAACGAATCTGGTGGTTCGTACGTTCGCAGGGCTCGAAGTCTCAGATTTCGTTAGAACTGCCGTCAACCTGACGATCGCGAGACTCATCTTCAGAGTTCGCGTGGCCGGTCATTCGTGGTCAGCCGAGCGTTGCTCGGCAGAGGGGTCGCGCGCGGCTGCGCAGTATCATCGCCGTCATGAA
>JBDSGC010000054.1:0-12104 GCA_039919215.1 Thermoanaerobaculia bacterium
CGGGCCAGAATCACGAGGTCACTGTTGACCGGATGCACACCGGGCAGAGGGTTCACTTCGACAAAGCTTGCCACTCCGTCGCGATCCCGGCGCACATCCACACGCGCAACATCGCGGAGATCGAAGACCGGCCACACCGACTGGGCCACCGCCGCCACATCCGGAGCATCCACCAGGCGATAGTCCACGCGGTTCAGGTAGTCGCGTTTCACTTCCAGCGAATAGACGAAGTCTTTCTCCGCAGATCGCGGAAGAACCTGCATCACCCCGATCACTTCGCCGTCGATAAGGCCGACCGTGTACTCGTCGCCCGGAAGAAACTCCTCGATGAGGACCGGCCCGTAACTGGCCGTGAGGCGCTCCACGGTTTCCTGAAGCGTTTGCTCTTCGTAGCAGAGCGAACGTTCGCTGATCCCCATCGAGGATCCTTCGCCGGAAGGCTTCACAAAAAGCGGAAAGCGGAGACTCATCTCGTTTGCCGGCAATCCGCGCGTGGTCGCGTCGACCACGCGCCAGGGAGCGGTGGCAATGCCGTGAGAACGCGCCAGCAATTTGGCCAGCGCCTTGTCGAGCGTGAGCGCGATGGCCAGGGCGTCCGATCCAGTGCAGGGGATACCGAGCATCTCCAGCGTCGCCGGAACCTGGGATTCCCTTCCCCGCCCACCCACACCTTCGGCGATGTTGAAGACGCCATCGACGCTCTCTCTGCCGAGGGCGTCGAGCATCTCCATGCCCCATCCCAGACGGACGGGATCGTGGCCACAGGAGCAGAGTGCGGACTCCAGCGACTCGATGGTCTCCACCGAGTCGAATTCTTCGAACTCGTCCCCGGTGGCGCCCGCAGGCTTCAGGTTGTACGTCAGGCCGATGCGCATCGGATGGGGACGTCGAAGGGCATCCCTCTGCGGATCACTTCACCGCACGCTGCTTCTTCTTCACGTTGATGGCGGCGGGTGTGTCGCGCACGGCTTGCGGCTCGAATCGATCGGCCGTCCGGTTGAGCAACTTTGCCACACCCCGCTCGTGGGTATGCTCGCGGTCCTCGCAGCGGTCGCATTCATGGTTGCCGGAGGGGACGTCATCCCAGCGTCCGATGACCCCTTCGAAGTTCCGGTAGACCACCGAGTCGCCGTAGTTGCCGATGATGTAGTTCGGCATGAGCGGGATCTTTCCACCGCCGCCCGGTGCATCCATCACGAACTGGGGTACGGCCAGTCCGGATGTGTGACCTCGCAGGAACTCGATGATCTCGATCCCTTCGCCAACCGAGGTGCGGAAATGTTCGGCTCCCATGACCTGATCGCAGAGATAGAGGTAATACGGACGGACGCGGATCTTCATCAGCCCCTGCACGAGGTCGCGCATGATGTAGGGACAGTCGTTGACGCCGCGCAACAGGACGGCCTGGTTGTTCACCGGGATGCCGGCCCGTAGCAGGCGATCGCAGGCCCGTGCTGATTCCGGAGTGATCTCGTTTGGGTGGTTGAAGTGCGTGTTGATCCAGATCGGGTGGTACTTCTCCAGCATGGCGCACATCTCTTCGTCGATGCGCTGCGGCAGAAAGACCGGCACCCGAGAACCGAACCGGATGATCTCCACGTGTGGAATGGCCCGCAACCCCGCCAGGATTTTCTCGAGATAGTTGATGGAGAGCGAGAGTGGATCGCCCCCCGAGACGATGACGTCGCGGATTTCCGGATGTGCGGCGACGTACTCGATCATCGCTTCGATCCTGCGCTGTCCGGTGGTGCCGTCCTCGTCTACCCACTTGCGTTTGCGAGTGCAGTAGCGGCAGTAGAGCGGGCAGTACGACGTCACCAGGAAGAGGCAGCGATCCGGATACCGATGCACGATGCCGGTGACCGGCGAGTCGCCCTCTTCGTTCAGCGGATCCCAGGTCAGCTCGCCGGGATTCAGCAGTTCGTCGGCGGTGGGAACGGACTGCACCCGCAGCGGATCGAGCGGATTGTCGAAGTCGATCAGACAGAGATAGTAGGGAGTGATGGCGGTGCGATAGAGCTCGAACAGATCGCCCAGTCGCGCGCTGGTCACCTCGTCGAAGGCGAAGAGACTGGCGATCTCCTCGAGCGTGGTGATCCGGTTCTTCTGCTGCCACTTCCAATCGTCCCATTGCTCGTCGGTGACGTTGGGGTAGAGCCGGGCTCGATTCGCTTTGTAGGTGTGGAGATGGTTCGGGCGGGGGGACTGCGGAGGGTCGAGTAGCGGGGGCTCGTCAATCTGAACGGAGCTCATGGCACACATCCTTTTGAACTGCAACTTGGGATTTTTCGCAACATGATCAGCGAAGGGCCGGGGCGGAATGACAGTGTGTTCATCGCTTCTTCAACTCACCTGGGCGGGCCGAAGCAAATCCACTGCCGAATACGGTTCGAACCAATGCATGGCGTCGCGCGGAACCCACGCGGTGACGAACGTCGCGGCGTCGGTGACCCGCTGTTCATACACCTGAGCCACCTCGTGGAGTCTGGCGATCATGCGCGAATCATTATGCGGTATTTCCAGGTGGATGACGTCTCCATTCTGGAGCTCGCGATCACGAATCATGTCGATCAACTGGCCGACTCCCGCGCCCGTAAGCGCGGAGGCCAGGACGGCATCGCGCCTCCGGAACTCCAGCTCCGATGTGCGATCGCACTTGTTGTAGACCTCCAGCACTCTGGCAGCGTCCACGCCGAGGTCGCGCAGGACTTGCTCGCCAACGGCCATCTGGTCCTCGTACTGCGGGTGGCTGACATCGATGACGTGCAGCACCAGATCGGCGGAGACCGCCTCCTCCATGGTCGACCGGAACGAGGCCACCAGATGGTGCGGCAGCTTGCGGATGAACCCGACCGTGTCGATGACCACCGTCTCCCGCGGCATCTCGAAGGCCGCCTTCTGCGACTTGGAATCGAGAGTGGCGAAAAGTTGATCCGCCGCTCCCGCTCCGCCACGCGTCAGCTGGTTGAAGAGCGTGGACTTCCCGGCGTTGGTGTAACCGACCAGCGCCACCGTGAAGACGGTGGTCCGGCCTTTTCGCTGCGTCTCCCGGATCCGCTCGATCTTCTTCAACTCTTCCTTGAGGCGGCTGATCCGATTCCGCGTGATCCGTCGATCGAGCTCCAGCTGCGTCTCGCCGACCCCACGGCTTCCGATCCCACCGGCCTGGCGCTCGAGGTGAGTCCATGCACGGGTCAGCCGCGGCAACATGTACTCCAGTTGGGCCAACTCCACCTGGGTGCGGGACTCCCTGCTGCGCGCGCGGCTGGCGAAGATATCCAGGATCAGGGCGCTCCGGTCGATCACCCGCAGATCCATGACCTTCTCCAGATTGCGGATCTGCGCAGGACTGAGATCGTCGTCGAACACGATGAGCGTCGCGCCGGTTTGCAAGGCCGCTGCTTTGACCTCCAGCGCCTTGCCACTGCCGATGTAGGTGGCAGGATCGGGCGCCGGGCGTTTGGCCATGATGCGCTCGACCACCTGGCCTCCCGCGCTCTCGATCAGCTTCTCCAGTTCCGCAAGGTGCTCGTCAGCGGTACTGCGCGTCAGAGTGGGCAGAATGAGACCAACCGCTAGGACTTTATCGGGCACTCGTTTCTGAAGCGAAATGATACAGGACTTATGCCCGCTCCACCCCAGCGGCTGATGTCCTTTGCTGCTCCGTGAAATCGGCGCCCACACCCTCGCGGGCAGCGGCGGACGAAGCCGTTTATCATCCGCGGCATGTTCGTCGTCTACGAGGCACTGCTGTACCTCGTGCTCATCGCGGCCCTTCCTTACTTTCTGGTGATGGGGCTCTTCCGCGGAAAGTATCTGGCGAACTTCCCCGAGCGTCTGGGCTTCTATCGTTCCCCGGCACGTTCCCACGATCTCTGGATCCACGCCGTCTCCGTCGGCGAGACCCTGGCCGCTCGCCCGGTGATCGATGAACTCCTCCGCCTGCGGCCCCAGACCTCCATCGTCTTCACCACCACCACCGTAACCGGCCAGTCGCAGGCCCGCAGGCTTTTCCCGGAAGCGACGGTCACGTACTTTCCTCTCGACTTCTCCCGCAGCGTGCGCCGCTTCCTGGACCACCACCGTCCTCGGGTGTTCGGCACGATGGAGACCGAGATCTGGCCCAACGTCACCAGGCTGGCCCGTGCGCGCGGCGTTCGTCTGATTCTCGCCAACGGCCGCATCTCGGACCGATCCTTTCCCCGCTATCGTGCAGTGCGAAGACTGGTCGGACCCATCCTCAGCAGTTACTCCCGGATCCTCGCTCGCGAGCCGGTCGATCGCGAGCGGTTCCTGATGATTGGCGCTCCCCAGTCGATCGTGGAGACGATCGGGAACGTGAAGTTCGACTTCCAGCCGGACCTACGGCCGCTGGAGATCGCTTCCGAACTCACCGCCATGATCGCAGGACGCCGTGTCCTGGTCCTGGGGTCGACCATGCAGGGAGAGGATGAGATGCTGATTCCGGCACTGGAACCGTTGCTGCGGGAGGGGGAAACGTTCGTGGTGATTGCCCCTCGCAAAGCGGAACGTTTCAGCGCCGTGGCCGGGCTGCTGAACGCACGCCCGGTGCGCTCGCTCCGCCGCAGCGAGTTGCGCGCCGGCCATTCCGATCCTTCGTTTCAGGTGCTGCTCCTCGATACCTTCGGCGAGCTGGCTCGCATGTACCGCCACGCTGATGCCGCCTTCATCGGCGGCAGTCTCGTGGCCACGGGAGGACACAATCCCATCGAGGCAGCCATTGCCGGCGTGCCCATTTCGTTCGGGCCGCACATGTCGAACTTCCGGGAGATCGCCTCTGTCTTCCTGCGCAACGGAGGAGCCACCGAGGTGCGGTCAGCGGACGACGTCGTTCGCTTTGCCCGCACCATGTTCACTGACCGCTCCGAGCATCAGCTGCGGAGTGCGAAGGCCCGGCGGACGGTTGAGGAGAACCGCGGGGCGTCGGTCCACACCGCGGAACGCATGATCGAGTTGCTGGCGTGATCCTGCTCAAACCTCTGGAACTGGCCTGGCGAGCGCTCAACCGTCTCCGGCGCGCCCTGTACCGCTGGGGCGTTCTGCGCCCGGCCCGGCTGCCCCGCCCGGTGATCTCGGTGGGGAACCTGTCCGCCGGAGGGGCGGGAAAGACGCCGGCGGTGATCGCCATCGCCGGCTACCTCCACCGTCATGGCTACCGTGTCTCCGTCCTCACCCGCGGCTACGGGAGGGTCAATGGCGAATGCGGACTGGTCGACAGCCACGACGCGGAGCGCTTCGGCGACGAGCCGGTCCTGATTAAATCATTGTTCCCCGATGTAGCCGTCATTGTTGGATCAAATCGTTTTGCGAATGCTATACAATTTTTAACTACGAATGATTGTGATGTTTTCATTCTGGACGATGGCTTCCAGCACCTCCAGCTGGCCCGGGACGTCAACGTTCTCATCGACGCACCAGAGGGGCGCTGGTTCCGGGAAGGACCCTCGGCGAAGGGCGACGCCGACATCGTCATCGGACGCGCGCTGCGGGTCATCGACGGCGATCGTGTGAAGGGCAAACGCGTGTTCGCCTTCTCCGGGCTGGCCGACAACGAGCAGTTCTTTGCCACCCTCCGGCAATGCGGAGCCATCCTGGCGGGCACTCGCGGCTTCCGGGACCATCACCGATACGAGGCCACCGATCTCGCTTCGATCCGGGAGGCCGCCGCCGCCGTCTCCGCAGAACTGATCGTGACCACGCAGAAAGACGCGGTCAAATTCGACGAGCGTGACATCATCCCGCTCGTCGTGGAGATGGCCATCGATCCTGCCGTTCTCGAGGCGATCGCTGCGCGGGTCTCCGGCAATGTCTCATGAGCCGGCGCCGCAAACGCGCGATCGTCCAGCGCCTCGAATACATTCTCTATCGCCTGGTGGCGCGCCTCGTACGCGACGTTTCCGACCAGACGGTTCTCAGATGGGGCGCGCGCGTCGGCGGTGTAGCTATGCGGGTCTTGCGCGGGAGAGATCGGCTGGCCATGCGGAACCTCGCCGCGGTCTTTCCCGACAGAGCCGCAGCGGACCTCCGGTCGGTCCTCGACGCCTGCTGGATTCACTTCGGCCGCGAGGCTCTCGGATACATCCGCCTCCAGCATCTGCCAGCCGCTGCCATTGCCGAACGTTGCCCCTTCGTTCATGCGGAGATTCTGGAGGAGGCCGTCGGGCGCGGGCGCGGCGTCATCCTGATCAGCGCGCATTACGGCGGGTGGGAGGTGGCCGGACTGGCGGTGATGGCACTGGTTCCCAATGTCCGGACCGTGGCCCGTCCACTGGACAACGAGCTTCTGGAGAGGGACCTCCAAAAAATCCGCGCCCGCACCGGCGTCGAGGTGCTGGACAAGAACCACGCCGCCCGCGGGCTGCTCAAAGGGCTTTCGGAGAATGCCGTGGTGGTGTTGCTTCCGGACCAGGCCGTGCTGCCTCGCGAAGGAATCGCAGTGCCGTTCCTGGGGCGCTCCGGCTGGACCACCGACGCGCCGGCCAAACTGGCTCTCCGTCACGGCTCGACGATTGTGTTCGCGTTTTGCATACCGGACGGAACCAGGCACCGACTCGAGTTTCAAAACCCGATCGATGTCGATCAACTGCAGAACGACGAACGAGACGTCGCCAGCCTGACACGCCAGATCAACGACGTGATCTCGCGCCGCATCATCGAAGACCCGCATTTGTGGCTGTGGATGCACGATCGCTGGAAGGGGACCATCCAAGTTGAAGGCCAAATCACAGATGCCGAGTGAAACCGTCGTCATCGGCCTGAACTGGGTCGGGGACAACGTACTGGCCCTGCCCACGTTCCGCGCGCTGCACCATCGATTCCGCCACGAGGGTGGAATCACGGTCGCCGCGCCGGAACACATCGGCACCCTGCTCGCCTCCATGGGGCTGTTCCGGGCGGTCATTCCCTGGAACGGTAAGACCAGCGATCGCATCCAGCTGTTGAAGGAAGGACAGTTCCGGCGCGCCATCATTCTGCCCAACTCGTTCCGCGCCGCGATGGTCACCTTCGCCGCGGGGATTCGAGAGCGCTGGGGCTATGCGACGGATGCCCGGGGCCTCTTCCTCACCCACCGCGTGGCCCGGCAGCGGGAGCGTGGCCATCAACTCGACGACTACTCCGATCTTCTCGCTGCCATGAATGCTCCTCGAGTGGTCGACGAGATTCCCACGATGATGATCCCGGTCAGGGTTCGGGAGAAAGCGCGGCGTTCTCTGGAGGCGCTCGGCGTCCGACTGGATCGCCCGGTGTTCGGCATCCATGCCGGCGGACTGTTCGGCAGAGCCAAACACTGGGGGGATCATCGCTACGGAGAGCTGGCGGAGCGTCTGAGTGCGCACGGCTACTCGGTCGTCCTCCTCACCAGCCCCGGCGAACAGCACCAGGCTGCAATGATCTCCGCAGCCTCCGGGGACCTCCCGATCATCGGCGAGGATGGGGACGTTCTCCATCTGGCCGCCGCCATCTCTCACTGCTCGGTGATCGTGACCAACGACAGCGGACCGCTCCATCTGGCCACGGCACTGGCCGTGCCGTCGGTTTCGATCTTCGGCCCCACCGATCCGGGCCGGACAGTCATTCCAGGGGCAACCCGGGTCATTCACAGCCCGCTTCCCTGCCAGCCCTGTTACAAGAGGGTCTGCCCGCTCGTGCACCATCGCTGCATGACCGACATCAGCGTGGATGAAGTGTTCGCGGCGGCGATTGGCCTGTTTGGGGAGATTGGCGACAAGGTTCCTGAGCACGACCAGATCCGGGTCTTGTGACGTCGACCGCCACCACGTCTCCGAGCCTGCGAACCCTGTCGGATTGGCTGCGCGGTCCGCGCACCCGCCTATAATCGAACCGGATGGCCGACGACGACAACCGGCAATACAAGATCGGCGAGGTATGCAAACTCGCCGAGGTGCAGCCTTATGTTCTGCGCTATTGGGAAACCGAGTTCCCTCCGCTTGCGCCCTCCAAGAGCGGCGGGGGCCAGCGGATGTACACCCGGCGGGAGATCGACGTCATCCTGCGCATCAAGCAACTCCTCTACTCTGAGGGCTTCACCATCGCCGGAGCGAAGAAGAAACTCGACCTCGAGCTGTCCCAGCCCGCGATTGCTGAGGTCATCACTCCGACGACATCGGCCGCTTCCGCTCCCCCGGCTCCCGTGAGCGGCGACGTGACGCAGGCTCTATCGGACGTCAAGAAAGAGCTTTCGTCGATCCTCAGAATGCTCGACCGCTGACGCGAGGCTGAGACTGGCGCGCCCGGATCGACCAGGCGCTGCCCTACTGCTGAAAAAGCGCCGCGATCCGCTCCAGGCCCACCCGATCGTCTTCATCGAACGCATCGGGCTGATCTGAATCCACATCGAGAACGGCGACCAGCACCCCGTCGGGGGCGAACACCGGAACGACGATCTCCGATTTCGATCGCGCATCGCATGCGATGTGCCCGGGAAAGGCCTCAACGTCCGGGACGATGATGGTCTCCTTGCGCGCGGCTGCCGTGCCGCACACGCCGCGACCGATCTCGATCTGCAGGCATCCCACGGTCCCGATGTACGGCCCGACGATCAGCCGGTCGCCACAGACCCGATAGAAGCCTGTCCAATAGAAATGGGAGAAGCGGTGCGCGAGGACCGAGTTGATCGTCGACATCAGGGCGATGTCGTCGAGGCTCCTGCCTCCTTCGTCACGCCAGACGGCCGCGATGGCTTCGTAGCACTCGTCGTAAATATCGGACTTCAACGACGGCGATCCGTAGCGCGCACCGGCTGGGCTGCCGGACGGCGGCGCCCGCCTGCGGTGATGAGCAGGAGCGTGCCTGCGACAACGATCAGCACTCCAATCATGGCGTCCTCCTCCTCCGCCCTATTCTGCATTCGAGGTGCCATGCAGATCATGACCAGTGGGCGCCTCGGTAGATCCGCTCGTACTCGTTTGCGGATCGGTTCCAGGAGAAGTCGGCGGCCATGGCGTGGCTCTGCAACTCCTTCCAAAGCTGCGGGTCGCGGTAGTTGAGCATGCTGATCCACGTCGCTGAATGCAGCTGCTCCGCGACCGGCAAGCGGAAGCCGAAGCCATTGGCTTCCTGGCGATTGGTGCCATCAAAAGGAAGCACTGTGTCCGCCAGCCCGCCCGTCATCCGGACCACCGGAAGCGTTCCGTAGCGCAAGGCATACATCTGATTCAGCCCGCACGGCTCGTACAGTGAAGGCACCAGAAGAATGTCGGATCCAGCGTAGATGCGGTGGGCTAGAGCATTGTCGAAACCGATCCAAACCTTGCACGCCGCCGGGTTGCGGGAAGCGACCTCCAGCAGCGCCCGTTCGTACCTCGATTCCCCGCTGCCGAGGATGACCGCCTGCGCACCCCCACCCAGCAGCCGGTCCAGAACCGGTAGCAGCAGATCGATCCCTTTCTGGTCTACCAGCCGGGACACGAATGACAGCAGTGGAGTCTTCGCCTGATACCGCAGGCCGGCCTCCCGAAGCAGCGCACGCTTGGAGAGAACCTTGCCGTTCAACCGTCCGGCCTCGAAATGAGCGGGGATCAGAGGGTCGCTCGCCGGATCCCACTCCTCGGTGTCGATCCCGTTGAGGACTCCGTGCAAACGGAACGAGAGGCTCCGCAACAGGCCATCAAGACCGGCGCCGTGTTCTCGCGTCTGGATCTCCCGGGCGTAGGTGGGCGAGACGGTGGTCACCTGGTCGGCGAACAGGATTCCTCCCTTCATCAGATTGATGTCGCCGAAGTGTTCCAGGGCGTCGGGAGCGAAGTACCGGCTGGGCAGACCGAGCGCGGGAAATGCAGCGACCGGCGCGATGCCCTGGTAGTTCAGGTTGTGAATGGTGAACACCGAACGCGCGCTCCGGAAGGTCTGGCTGCCGCGCAATCCCGACTGGAGATAGACCGGCAGCAGCGCGGTGTGCCAGTCGTGCGCATGAACGATGTCCGGCGAGAACCCGATGGCTTCGGCCGCATGGATCACAGCCCGGCAGAAGAACGTGAAGCGCTCCGCTCCGTCGTCAACACCATCTGCTCTCAACGAATAGATCTGGGCGCGATCGAAAAAGTGATCGTTGGCAATGAGGTACAGCGGCACGTCGCTTTCCGGCAACAGCGTCCGCCAGACCGTCGATTCGGCGACCCAGTTTCCCCAGCGGATGGCGGTGGCAGGCACGACCTGCTCCAGCGGGACTTCGTGTGACGCGAACCAGTCCCGTGCCTGCCGGTAGTACGGCATGAACACCGCGACTTCATGTCCGAGCTTCGCCAGCGCCTTGGGCAGGGAGCCACACACGTCGCCCAGCCCCCCGGTCTTGGCGATCGGGGAAACTTCGGCGGAGGCAAACAGAATCTTCACAGGGGAATCTTATCGCTCGATGCCTGGCAACGCGCGTCGCCTGGAATGAGCTCACCGAACCAGGATGGAGGCGTATCCGACGACATGCGAGTAGTCGCCGTTGACATCGCCGGAGGTGGCGTGCTGCAGCAACGTCGCTCCGCTCGCCCCCAGCAGGTTGGCGGCGATGAGCATCGTTGTGGTGGGGATGAACCCGCACATCGAGATGTCGGCCTCCTCCACGGTGCTCCACAGGCCGGCCGGGTCGAGTGCCAGCACGCGATCGGTGGCCAGCTGGTCCTTGCGCAACGTGGTGGCCTGATCCTCGTAGTGATTGAGGTCGGAGCTGGCCAGGATTCCGATCCGGTCGCTCTGACTGCGGATGACCTCCGCGATGGCCCCTCCGATTTCCTCGCAGTAGTCGTAGCGATGGGCCCCCAGGCAGATGGGGACGAAGGTGAACTCACCGAGCTCGCGCTGGAGAAACGGGAGTTGCACCTCCAACGAATGCTCGCGGGCGTGTGCGGCCGTGTCCTCCGCGAGCAGTGGGCAACGCGCCATCAACGCCGAGGCCAGCGCTTCGTCGATGGGAACATTTCCCAGCGGTGTCCGCCATTGGCCGCGGGCATTGATTGCGGCGAAATGTCCGGCGCCGGTGTGGTTTGGACAGAGGATGATGAATCGCTTCGGAAGATCGGCGGCGGAGTAAAAGGCGGCGGCCACCGTTCCGCTGTACATCAGCCCTGCGTGCGGGACCACCCCGCCGATGAAGGCCTGCCGCGTGGCCTTCCCTCGCTCGCCGAAACAGGCTTCCACCTGACGCCGGAGCCCCTCGGCCGACGCTTCGTAAAACGTGCCTGCGACTGCGGGAGGCCGGGTGGTCGTCATTGATGTCCGGCGGCGGTCAGTCTCGTGGAAACGAGGGCGAGTAGAGAACGGCGTTCAGGAACAACGGCAACGTTCCGCGCCAGAAGAGACGAAAGTGCGGCTCGTCGGCGAAGGTGATGACCTGTCCCTTTCCGAACGGCTCGCTGATGAGGTAGGCCGCGCCTTTCAGCCGGTCGACCGACTCGTTCCAGGCCACACCGGCGATGAGCGGCTTCTCTTTCGTGATGGTGACGACGTTGTCCACGGCGTGACTGACCGGAAGAAGCGCGAGGCTTCCCTCGATCAGAACGTTGGGGCTGCGGGGAATCCCGAACGTCAGATAGCTCCGCTCGTTCATCACCGTGCGGAAGGTCGCGCCGGGAACACGGAAGTCGTTGTACAGCTCGGGCGTGACCGTCTTGTCATCGTCCTTCTTTTTCGGCGGCTCCCAGAGCTTGATCTTCGAGATTTCGGTGTCCTTCTCGCGCAGGAACGCGTTGGCTCCGCGAATGGCCACCAGCGTGCCCCCGTTGCGCAACCACGCCTTGAGGCGATCGGCGTTCTTTCCGAACCGTCCCTCATAGTCGCCATCGGGGAGGACCAGCACGTCGTAATGCGACAGGTCCACGTTCTTGAGCGACTCGAGCGTGAGGTTCGAGTGCGGAATCGGCGTGTCGATGTCCAGGGTGTGCCAGAGCATGCCGAAGGAGCCGGAGCTCGTTCCCGAGCCGCCGACCAGCGCGATCTTTGGAGTTTTTACGAAATGAATTTTCTCCGAGCCGAAGCTGGCGGTGCCCGTCCACCCCGAGTCCACGGGAAGAATCATCGCCCCCGTATCGCGACTGAGGTTTTCCAGCTTTCCATCCAGTTCCGCGGAGTTGTTG
>JBDSGC010000055.1:0-8446 GCA_039919215.1 Thermoanaerobaculia bacterium
GCGTCCGATCACTTTTCCCAGATCCGGCTGGGCCACTTCCAGCTCGATGACGGTCTGGTCGCCGCGGTCGTACGTGTGCGCGTGTACCGCGTCGACGTCATCGACCAGTGACTTTGCCACGAACTCGATCAGCTTCTTCATTTTCGAGAGGCGCCGTTCCGCCTACGCTGTGGCTGTGGCCTTGTTCTTCTTCACGATCGATTTCACGGTGGGAGACAACTGGGCGCCTTTGCTCATCCAGTACTCCACGCGGGTGTGGTCGATCCTGACGTCAGCCGGATTCTTCTTGGGATCGTAGTGACCGATCTGCTCGAGGACGGCCGCACTCGGAGTCCGCAGGGAGTCCGAAACGACGATCCGGTAAAAAGGCGAGTGGGTCGCGCCACCGCGGCGCAGGCGAATCTTCAGCATGTAAAAGGCTCCTTGCTTCGTTGGGGCGGCCCGAGGCCACCTGTGATGTTGTTGCCAGACGCCCCGGATTGAGCGTCTTCTCCCCGAGCGGCCGGCAATCCTACCGGACCACGGCGTCGAACGGCAACCCTATTGGAGGAATTCCGGTGGAAGCCCCTTCATCATCTTGCCGAACTTCCGTGCTCCCAGTCCTTTGGAGAACGTCTTCATCATCTTTTTCATCTGCAGATACTGCTTGAGAAGGCGGTTGACCTCCTGGACCGAGGTACCCGAACCCTTGGCCACTCGCTTTTTCCGAGACCCGTTGATGATCTGGGGATACTCCCTCTCTTTCGCAGTCATGGAGTCCAGAATCGCCTGCATCCGGACGATCGATTTCTCGTCGATGTCCTCTTCGCTGACCTTACCCGCTCCCGGGATCATGCTCACCAGCTGCGACAGCGGCCCCATCTTTTTGACCTGAACGAGTTGGGCGCGCAGGTCCTCGAGGGTGAATTTGTCTTTGGCCACCCGATGCGCAAGCCTTTCGGCTTCCTTGCGGTCGGTCTCCGCCTCCACCTTCTCGATGAGGGAGAGGACATCGCCCATCCCGAGGATTCGGGAAGCCATGCGGTCGGGATGGAAGACGTCGAGGTCTGCATACTTTTCGCCGACGCCCACCAGTTTGATCGGCCGGTTCACCACCGACTTGATCGAGAGTGCCGCGCCGCCACGGGCGTCGCCGTCGAGCTTGGTGAGCACGATGCCGGTCACGCCCAGGCGGTCGTCGAATTCTTTGGCCGACTTGACCGCGTCCTGGCCGGTCATGGCGTCAGCGACGAACAGAATCTCGCTGGGCCGGGTCTCCCGTTTGATCGCGTCGAGCTCGAGCATCAGCTCCTCGTCGATGTGCAGACGACCGGCGGTATCGAGGATCACGGTGTCGTACAGCAACGTCTTCGCTTCGCGCACGGCGTTCTTCGCGATCTGGAGCGGTTCGCGGACATCGCCCAGCTCGAAGAATGGAACCTTGACGTTTCCGGCCACGATGCGGAGCTGCTCGATGGCAGCGGGACGGTAAACGTCGCAGGGAACGAGCAGCGGCCGGCGGCCGCGATTCTTGAGGTGGAGGGCCAGTTTCCCCGAGGTCGTGGTCTTTCCCGAACCCTGCAGGCCGGTCATCATCACCACGGCGGGATCGCCGACCAGCGCGAGGCCGACTTCATTGCCGCCCAGCAGCTGCTGGAGCTCGTCGCGAACGACTTTGGTGACCTGCTGGGCGGGGGAGAAGGCGGTGAGGACATCCTGGCCCACGGCCTTCTCGCGCACGCGGGCGGTGAACTCCTTCACCACCTTGAAATGAACGTCCGCTTCGAGCAGCGCGACCCGGATCTCCTTGAGGGCGCTGTCGATGTGCCACTCGTTGAGGCTGGCTTCGCCTCGCAGCGTCTTGAAGACGCGATCCATCTTGTCCTGCAGGTTGTCGAACATGCGGATGGCTAAAACGGGAACGTCGCGAAAAAAATCCGCAGGCGTCCGCTCTCACAAGTCCGAACGTTCAGGACCGATTGTCGGGCATCACGGATGGGGCGAGAGGCGCTGCTGCGACCCAGCCGTCTCGTACCGTCGGCGCGGGCGCAAGCGGAGCGGATCGTTTCCCGGCTGGCGCAGCCATCGCGCCAGTCCGCGCAGCGTGCGGAAGCGCTGGTAGGCGCTATCGCGTCCGTTGCCGCCGCGGGCCCAGCTTCCGCCCACGACGACCGTCGTCCCGACCGACGCACAGTGAGCGACCAGCCGGTCGAAATCGGTGTAGCGGAACGGATCAGCGGTTCGCGCCGTGAGAGCCAGCACCGCCGGACGCATCTCGTCGACTGCTCGCCGGATCGAGTTCCAGGGAAGATTCGCCCCCGCATAGTCGGTACGCCAGCCTCTCCACTCGAACATCAGCCTGACCAGCCTGAGCGGCAACTCGTGCCACTCATCGGGAGGGCAGGCCAGGGTCACCAGCGCCGCTCCGGGAGTGCTGCCCGGCCTCAGCCCGTCGATCGCTTCGCTGACCAGGTTGGTGGCGCGATGCTCCTGCTCGATGCCGAGCTCACCCGCGGCCCATCGGATCCCAATCTCTCGCAGCGCGTCCCCCACCACGCGGTCGAGGAATGCGGCCCGCTGCCCAAGATCGCTCACTCGCGGCATCACCAGCCTGCGCACCGCCTCGGCGTCTCCCGACTGCAGCGCCTGGAAGAGGGTGACGTCTGCCGGAGGAGGAACCACCGCGCGCATGCGCGCTTCGTCCATCGAGGGCAGCCCGTCGGTCGGAAGATTGCGGAGGGAGGCGAACCGGTACAGCGCCGGAATCGAGTACCGCCGATGACGGCCCGGCGTTTTTACTGCCTCCAGCTCTCCCTCGTCCGTCCACCGCTTGACGCTCGAGACGCCGACCCCGAAAAGGCGGGCTACGTCTGTGCTGGTCCACAAACTGCTCTGGTTCCTGCGAGGTCTTTCATCCATTTCCCACATAGGTTATCAATTCGCGCTGGCGTTGTTATAGCATAACAAACGTCCAAAACGTTCAACGCTTCGTATGTATCTTCAAGGAGATCAGCATGCAGCTCACCGCAACCACCACCGTCGACCAACTCGCCGGCGTCGTCGCGATGTCCGACACCGACATCGATCAACTCCCCTTCGGAGCCATCCGGCTGGATAAAACGGGCAAGGTCCTTTCCTTCAACCGGCGGGAAGCAGACCTGACCGGGCGCGACCCTAAAAAGGTGATCGGGCGCAACTTCTTCACCGAGGTCGCTCCCTGCACCAACGTGCAGACCTTTGCAGGCCGCTTCCGGGAGGGGGTTGCCGCGAAGAGTCTGCACGTGGTCTTTCCCTACCGCTTCGACTTCGAGATGGCGCCGCGCGACGTCACGGTCACGCTGTTCTACTCAGAGCAGACTGACAGCGCCTGGGTGTTCGTCCGCGATTCCGCGTCATGAACGACGCGAACACCGCCATCATCGATCAGCTCTTCAGTGCTGCCTCTCTCCGCATCGTGCTGCATGGAATTCACGACCTCCAGACGACCTCGGACGTGATCGGTCACGAGGCGTTGATGCGAGGACCTCGCGGCACTCCCTACGAGTCGCCTCCGCTGGCGTTTGCCATGGCAGCCACTCTCGACGTGCTCGAATACCTCGATTGCCGCTGCATCTCCATGGCCGCCCAGGCCCCGTCCGAGGGGCTGCTCTTCATCAACGTCCATCCGCGGACCATGCTGGCTCACGATGAGTTCTGGGCCACCCTCGCGCAGTTTCCTCAAGGTGCCCGCACCCCGCAGCAGACAGTTTTTGAGGTCGTGGAGCATTCCGTAGCGAGAGGAAACGATCTGCAGCGAGCTTTGGAGGAAATCCGTTCCCTCGGTTTCAAGATCGCGGTCGATGACCTGGGCGAAGGCGCAGCAGGACTTCGCCGGCTGATCGAGGTAGCGCCCGATTTTGCCAAGATCGACCGCTTCTTCGTCGACGGAATCGATCGGGACCGCCGTCGGCGCAGCGTGGTCGGCGCGCTGGTCCGGCTGGGCGAAGATCTTTCCACCCGCATCATCGCCGAAGGAGTGGAGCGCCAGGAGGAGCTCGATGTCCTCGTGGACCTCGGAGTGACTCTCGCTCAGGGGTATCTGTTCGGCAAGCCGGAGGAGATTCCATCATGAGACCCCCTGACATCCTCAAACGCGTCGATGGCCTGACCAGCGTGGAGTTGGACACGCTTCCCTTCGGCGCCATCCAGCTCGATCGATCCGGAACCATCCTTCAGTTCAACGAATACGAAGCCAATCTCTCGAACAAGCGGGCGCCGGAAGCGCTCGGCGCCCACTTTTTTCGTGACATCGCACCCTGCACCAACGTCAAGGAGTTCTACGGCCGGTTCCAGACCGGCATCGAACGCGGGGAGCTGAATGCCTCCTTCGATTACCACTTTGCCTTCGCACAGAATCCACGCGATGTCCGCGTGACGCTGTGGTTCAGCGCACCGACCGAAACGGTGTGGGTGTTCGTGGAAGAAAGGAAATCATCGTGAGCACACAACGAATTGAGATTCAGCCCGAGGCGATCATGCACGAGGCATCCAACCTGACCCCGGCGGAGCTTGACCTCTTGCCGTTCGGAGCGATCCACGTGGACCGCAACGGGATCATCGATGCGTACAACGTGGCCGAAGAGCAGCTGGCCAGCCGTACGCGCGGAGATGTGATGGGGAAGATGTTTTTTACTCAGGTCGCACCCTGCACACGCGTGAAGAGCTTCTACGGCGCCTTCCAGGAGGGAATCCTTCGAGGGCACCTGAATGAGGTCTTCGACTTTTCGTTCCTCTTTCCGCATGGGGCAAGAGAGGTGCGCATCCGGATGATTTACAGCGAAATACCGAAGCCCGGTGTATGGATTTTTGTTACCCCTCTGCAGACGGCCTCCGAATCGCAGTGACCTTCCCAGGACCGCACGGGCAAGCGGTGTCTGTGCGGTCCGGGCCCTCGAAATGGCTCACGACCGAAGCGCGTTCTTCTGCTCATGGCGCAGGTCGCTCTCCGGCTCCCCAACAATGTCGCGGGAGATTTCTATGTCGACTCCAGCTGCATCGACTGCGACGCCTGCCGGATCTTCGCGCCCACCGTTTTCTCCGATGCGAACGATCAGTCGTCGGTCATGCATCAACCGGAAGGTGACCGGGAGCTGCTGGCGGCGCAGAAGGCCCTCATCTCCTGTCCCACCGCCTCGATCGGATCGGTTCGCCGACAGGATCTTCGTGCCGCGCTGGACGATCTTCCCGAGCACATCCATGGCGAGATCTATCGTTGTGGTTTCGCCTCCGAAGACTCGTTTGGCGCCATCGCCTATCTGCTCCGGCGGAGCGATGGAAACGTTCTGATCGACTCTCCTCGCTTCACCGAACCGCTGGCGAAGAAGATCGCCTCCATGGCCGGAGTGCGCCGAATGCTCCTGACCCACCAGGACGACGTCGCCGATCACGAGAAATTTGCGAAACGCTTCGGATGCCAGCGGGTGCTTCATGGCGATGACATCCACGCCGGCTCCGCCGCCATCGAGCTGCAGCCGGAAGGGCTCGATCCCTTGGAAGTGGCCGACGGACTGCTGATGATTCCGACGCCCGGCCACACGCGCGGTCACGCCGTCTTTCTCGATGGCGACCAAACCCTCTTCACCGGCGACCATCTGGCCTGGAGCGAGAGCCGGGGGCATCTCTACGCCTTCCGCAGCGCCTGCTGGTACTCCTGGACCGAGCAGATCGCCTCGATGGAGCGTTTGCTCGACTATCGATTCGAATGGGTCCTGCCGGGACACGGGCGCCCCATCCATCTTCCCGCGGCGGAGATGCGCCGGAGCCTGGAGCGTTGCATCGAGTGGATGAAGGCGACCGCCTAGGCCGGCACGGCCGGCCTGGGAGCATGCGCGGCGGAACGTCTTGGAGCGTGATCTTGGAGAAGCCTTGGGCAACCAGCGCCGCCGGCCGTGCCGGCCCGGGTACATCCATTGCTCACTGACCATCCCGCGGGAGATGCGGCCGATGAAAAAGTATTTCGGGCTACTGAAGCAGACGTTCAAGGAATTCGGCGATGACAAAGTCCCGCGCCTGGGAGCGGCACTTTCCTACTACACCATTTTCTCGATGGCGCCCCTGCTGTTGATCGTCATCGGCGTGGCCGGACTGGTGTTTGGTCACGAGGCTGCGCAGGGGCAGGTCTTCGATCAATTGAAGACGGTGATGGGTCCGGCCACGGCGGCCACCGTCCAGGAGATGGTGAAGAACGCCGGCAAGCCGAAGAGCGGCTCCCTGGCCACCATCATCGGCGTGATCACGCTGATCCTCGGCGCCTCCGGAGTGTTCGGCCAGCTCAAGGACGCGCTCAACACCATCTGGGATGTGAAGCCAAAAAAATCTGCCGGCATCATGGGCCTGATCAAGGATCGGTTTCTCTCCGCGTCCATGGTGTTCGGGATCGGCTTTCTGCTGCTGGTTTCCCTGGTCGTTGACGCGATGCTCGCCGCCGTCGGCAAATACGGCGAGAAGAACCTGCCGGGCGGGGAGGCCATCTGGCACATCCTGTCTCTGGTCGTTTCGTTCGTGGTGGTCAGCGCTTTGTTCGCCATGATCTTTCGATTCCTCCCCGACTTGAAGATCGAGTGGCGGGACGTGTGGCTGGGCGCAGCCTTCACTTCGTTTCTCTTCGTCCTCGGAAAATTCGCGCTCGGTTTGTATCTGGCCAAGAGTGCAGTCGGTTCCAGTTTCGGCGCGGCCGGCTCGCTCGTGGTCCTGCTGGTCTGGGTCTACTATTCCGCGCAGATCGTTCTCTTCGGCGCCGAATTCACCCAGGTCTACGCCAGAGCGGAAGGCAGCGTCGCCGCGGCCGGCGCCGTCCAGAAAAAGAGGGACGCGGAAGAAGAAGCCGCGCGGCCGAAAGCCGTCTCCGCGATCGTTCCCGCCTCTCCTGCAGCGTCGCGATCGGGCGGCGTGGTGAAGATGGCCCTCGGTGCCGTCGCCGGGATTTTTATGGGCTTGTTGATGGGAGGAATCGGAGCGTCCGTGTTGATCGTCAAATCGATCCGGAAGCTGTTCTCGTAAGAATTCTCCTATCATTTTCGAAACGATGGACCGTGCAGCGGCATCTTCAGAGATAGGCTGTCAGTAGAAAACCTCCGTTCCACGCCGGGCGCTGGATGCTGGGAGCGGAGGATGTAGGTAAACCAGGGGGCGTCGCATGAGTCGCAGTGTCATCATCAAAATCGCCGCCGTGGTGGCCGCCCTCGCAGCGATCGCGCTGCTTTTCCACTTCCTTCCCGTCGCCGACTGGCTCCGTCATTTTCAAACGTACGTCCGCGGACTGGGGGCGATGGGCTACGTGGTTTACGCCCTGATCTATGCCCTCTGTGTGGTCTCGCTCGTTCCAGCCTCCATCCTCACGCTGGGTGCCGGCGCGATCTTCGGCTTCGTGGGTGGAACCATCGTGGTGGTCATCGGCGCCACCCTCGGCGCCACCCTGGCCTTCCTGCTCGCGCGGACCGTCCTGCGCAAGCGGGTTGAAGCCTGGACCTCCAAGAATAAGAAGTTCCGTGCGCTCGATTCCGCCATCGCCCAGCAGGGCGGCCGGATCGTGCTCCTGGTCCGGCTGGCCGTGGTGTTTCCTTTCACCTACGTCAACTACGCCTTCGGGCTGACGGCCATCAAACTCCCCGCCTACATCCTGGCCACCCTCGCCGGCATCATCCCCGCCACCGCTGCCTTCGTCTTCGCCAGCAGCGCGGCCACCCGGGCGGCGACCTCGCCGGCCAACAACATCACGCGCATCGTCTACATCTCCGGAGCGGTCGCCGCCATCGTCGCCAGCATCGTCATCGGCCGCATCGCCACCAACGCCATCAAACGGGCCGGAGTGGACGACGAGGGCGTCGCTGAAAACCAGAAACCAGAAACCAGAAACCAGAAGACGTAGACCCTTCCGTCCTCGGCGAGGATTGCCCGACTTCTGACACTTTCTGGTTTCTACTTTCTGGTTTCTGGTTTCTGCTTTCTGGTTTCCTCTTTTCCCACCTCCCGGCGATATGCTTCCCGTTTCCTGACGGAGGTTCTCAATGAGCAATCCCTTCAACGAACTGGTGAAAACGGGACAGAGCGTCTGGTACGACCAGATGGAGCGCCGGTTGGTCAGCAGCGGGGCGCTTCAGAAGATGATCGAAGAGGACGATCTCCGCGGTCTGACTTCGAATCCAACCATCTTCGAAAAGGCCATCGGAGGCAGCGAGGACTACAACGCGCAGCTCAGCGGGCTCGCTTCGCAGAACAAGTCGCGGGACGAGATCTACGACGAGCTGGTCATCGAAGACATCTCCCATGCAGCGGACGTTTTCCGGTCCGTTTACGACAAGACGAAGGGAGTGGATGGCTTCTGCAGTCTGGAGGTCTCCCCCACGCTGGCCCGCGACACGGCCGGCACCATCGCCGAGGCCAAGCGTTTGTTCGCGCGGCTGGGCCGGCCGAACGTGATGATCAAGAT
>JBDSGC010000056.1:0-9431 GCA_039919215.1 Thermoanaerobaculia bacterium
CGCCGTGTCCGAGTACTTGACCTTGTGGAACGACTCGTAGCGCTCCTTGACCCCTTCGAGGATCTGAAGGGTCTCGTCCTCGTTGGGAGGCGCGACGTTGATGGCCTGGAAGCGGCGCAGAAGGGAGCGGTCTTTCTCGATGTAGCGGCGATATTCGCGGATGGTAGTGGCGCCGACGCAGGAGATCTCGCCGCGCGAAAGTGCCGGCTTGAGGATGTTCGCCGCATCGAGGGAACCCTCGGCCGAACCGGCGCCGATCAGGGAATGGATCTCGTCGATGAAGATGATGATGTCGGTGTTTTCCTTGAGCTCTTTGATGATGCCTTTGAGCCGTTCCTCGAACTGGCCGCGGTACTTGGTTCCGGCCACGATGAGCGACAGGTCCAGCGAGAGAATCCGCTTGTTGGCGATGAACATGGGGACGGCGCCGTCGACGATGCGCTGGGCCAGCCCTTCCACGATGGCGGTCTTGCCGACGCCCGGCTCGCCCAGCAGAATCGGATTGTTCTTCGTCCGGCGCGAGAGGATCTGGATGATCCGCTCCACTTCCTTTTCCCGGCCGATCAACGGATCGAACTGCGACTGATGGGCCATGGCCGTGAGGTCGCGGGCGTACTCGGCGAGGAAGGGAAGCTCTTTCTTCTGTTTATCCGCTTCGCGCTCTTTGAGGATGCTGATGGTCTCCTCGCGCACTCCATACACGTTGAGACCCTTGGCCGAGAGGATGCGCGCGGCGGTGGAGGACTCCACGCGCAGGATGCCGATCATGAGGTGCTCGGTACCCACGTACTGATGGAGCATGGACTCCGCTTCATGCGCGGCGTAGGCCAGGATCTTCTTGGATTCCTCGGACAGCGGCAGCTCTGCTGAGGACGAGATGCGATCGACGAAGAGGCGGTCGCCTTCCACTTCGCGGCGGATCTGTTCCGGCTTCACGTTGAAGCGGGAGAAGATCTCCTTGATGATTTCCTCACCCTCGCGCAGGACGCCGAGGAGGATATGTTCGGACTCGATCACTCGAGAGCCGAGCTTCGATGCTTCGTATCGGGCGAAGAACAACGCGCGTCGGGCTTTCTCGTTGTACTTTTCGAACATGGTCAATTCTACCGCTGCTTCATCTCAAACACGCGATCGCAGCGGGCTGCCAGGTCGGGATTGTGGGTCACGATCACCGAAGTGAGGCCTCGCTTGGCGTGGCACTCGCGCATCAGCTCGAATACCCGCTCGCTCGTCTCGAGATCGAGATTCCCTGTCGGCTCGTCGGCCAGGAAGAGGAGCGGATCGGCAAGAAGAGCACGGGCGATGGCCACCCGCTGCTGTTCGCCGCCGGAGAGCTGGTTGGGGTAATGCCGACCTCGGGACGCCAATCCAAGTTCTGAGAGCAGCGCCTCCGCTTTCTTCAACGCCTCGGCCTGATCGATTCTTCCGATCCATCCGGGCATGGCCACGTTCTCCACCGCCGTGAACTCCGGCAGCAGGTGGTGGAACTGGAAGACAAAGCCCACGTTACGATTTCGAAACTTCGCCAGCTGGTCGTTCGACATCTCGGTGAGCTCGGTCTCGTGCACACGAATGCGGCCGGAGTCGGCGGTGTCCAGACCTCCCAGCAGATGAAGGAGGGTGGACTTCCCGATCCCCGAAGGTCCGACGATGGCCAGCATCTCTCCTCGTTCGACATCGAGGGTCAGGTTCTCGAACACCTGAACGGGCACTTCGGCACTGCGGTACGTCTTGGAGAGGCCGTGCGCCTGGAGGAAGGACATCTGCGGGCGATTATCGCAGACGAGCAACGGGATTCATCCGCGTCTTCAGTGCGTCGACCGATCGTCCGTCCAGAGCGACGTGAACGGCATGATCGTCCTCGAGGATCCCCAGGGATACCGGATAGTCGAAGCGCCGCGGCCCTGCGCTGGCCGGGTTGAAGTAGCGCGTGCCCTCCAGCACTTCGTTATGCGGGAGATGGCTGTGACCGAAGACGACAAGGTCGGCGGGAGACTCGCGCAGGGATCGCAGGATGCGCGGATCCCGATCCTGCGGTCGGGGAAGGATGTGGGTCAGCAGGATGCGCAGCGAGCCGATGGAGGTCCTGACGATGGTGGTTCCTTCTCCGTCGTCGTTGTTTCCTTCGACGAAGGTGACCGGAGCAATCTGCTGGAGGCGCTCGATGATCCAGGATCCGCCGATGTCGCCGGCGTGAAGGATGTGATCGACACCTTCCAGTGCGGCCAGAGCTTCCGGTCGCAGCAGGCCGTGCGTATCCGAGATGATTCCAATTCGCATGAGGGAGGTGGCGGCGATGCGTTGGTGCGTGTCGAGCGGACGACAGGAGCCCAGCCTAAGCGCGGGACAGAGACCTTTGTTGTGCGTTGACCAGATCGAAGGAAACGCGAATGAGCTTTCGCGTGTCGGGGTCGGCCACGAGGTAGCTGTGACAGAGCTCGGTGATTTCCTGATCGTTTTCCGGGCGGACGATGGTGAACCCCTCGCGCGGCTGCGATGGTTCGCTCACCTCTTGTCGGTCCCAGACCCCGTTGGTGAGCGTGCACTGGATGTAGGGAGTGGGCGGCGCGACGTGGTCCGGGAACTGGAGATCGCTCCCGAAGTCCAGCTCCAGTTCGTCGTTCACGTCCTCCATTTCGAGCTCCAGCTCGGGCTCCAGATCGTCGTGGGCAGGACTCTCGAGATGATTCTCCGAGGGATGGCTCTCGGTCCGGGCCGCGGCTGGTTCCTCGTCAAGCCTTTCATCAAGCCCCTCATCAAACTGTGGGACCGAGGGGGCCTTTTCTGCCCGTGGGGGGCCGGCCGCGGCAACCTTGATGACCGGCTCATCATCATCGTCATCGTCGGCGTGGCGGAAGAAGGGATGTTCGGCAAACAGAGAGGGCGCCGCCTGTTCGAGCTCCGGCATCGAATCAGGCAACAGCGATCGAAGCACGCGTTGCAGCGGCTCCGGCGAAGTCTCCACGCTCTCGGCGAACTGGATACCGGATTGGTAGCCGGGCCTTCCGTCGACAACGCGCATCTGCGTGCGCGCCACCCGACCCTTCAACGAGACATTTTCTCCCGCCCATCGGAACCCCACCGTGAACGTGCTGCCCATGGCCATTCGATCGCTATGTTCGAGCAGGCAGCCAATCAGACTGATTTCCACGAGGCTTACTGAGATCTCCCCGATCTTTCCCTCGATGGGAATGTCGAGGGGAACGCGTTCCGCATTTCTGCGCTGGTCTTCGGACATTGGGGGTGATTGTAGAGCGGACCAGGACATTCTGGTCGGAGCCGCTTGGGTGGCGGGGCGTCGGAGCGGCTCAAAGTCTGTGAAGAAATCTCCCAACCGTCATCCCGGGCTGGAAAACGGTGCGATGAAGCACTGTTGAGATCTCGAGGACACATTCTCCCGCGAGTTTCCCTCTCCCCGCCGCAGCGGGGAGAGGGTCCGCGAAGCGGGGGTGAGGGGTCTCTCCTGCACTCATGAGCGACCCCTCATCCGGCCTCCGGCCACCTTCTCCCCGCTGCGGCGGGGAGAAGGAACTCGATCGTGGGAGGCGGCGTGGGGTGTGGCATTAGAAGCGGCGTGGGTGGCGGGCGGGAAGCGAAGGATCTGCAATCACGCGGTCTGAGAATGAGGGGCACGATTGATTCCACCCCCGCGCAGATGGCAGGAAACCCGCAGCAGAGCTCGATGGCATGACGGACAATTCTGACGATCCCCGCTCCGATGAAGCGCGTGACAACTTCACCTACTTCAGCAATGAGTACGCGCAAGCTCTGCAAGCCCTGAAGACGATCGAAAGCCAGTCGTCCACCTTGATGCTCCTCGGCGTTGCCGATGATCTCCGCGCATTCGTCGATCAGTTCATCGAGATGGCCACCAAGACGCGCCGGTTGGCCGAAGAAAAAGGGGAGCAGAACTTCGCGGAATGGTTCGCGGAGCTGATCAAGAAGGCGGAGAGCATCCGCGGCGCAATCGCGCCTCATTAGCCGGGCCGGCACGGCCGGCGGCGTTGGTTGCCCAAGGCTCCGCCAAGATCACGCTCCAAGACGTTCTGCCGCGCGGGCTCCTAGGTATTTTTGCGCTGCTGTCGCCGCGATGCGGGCTGGCCAGGCCTTGTCGCGGTTCCCCCCCGGCGACTCTGAAGTTTTAGTCCCGTAGGGACGATTGAGCGCTAGCCCAGCACTTCAGTGCTGGGTTGAGTGGAAGCGAGAAAAGCGAGTCCCGTAGGGACGATTGAGCAGCTCCCGGAGGCGATGTCGCCGCTCCGCGGCTTCCTGAGCTTCGCGTCTTGGGAACCCAGCGCTGACGCGCTGGGCTACCTAGATTCCGCCGCTCCGCGGCTGCGGTCAGGCCGGCACGGCCGGCGGCGCTGGTTGCCCAAGGGCCGGCACGGCCGGCGGCGTTGGTTGCCCAAGGCTCCGCCAAAATCACGCTCCAGGAAGTTCTGCCGTGCCGTGCCGAAGTAGAATTGTGTTCATGAAAACGCTCGCCGCCGTGCTCCTCCTCTCTCTGACCACGCTTCCGATTCACGCTCAGACCGAAGACGCCGAAGGTTGCAAGGATTCCAGCATCCTCTCGCGGATGCGCAGTTGCTCCATCGAGAGCTGCGACAAGAAGGATTTCGATAAGGCGGAGCTGCGCGTCGGTCCGGACAAAGAGGGCGGGCCGCAGCAGAAGGCGGTGGAAGGCTCGGTCGAAACGATGGTGTACCACTGCACCAAGAACGTGTCCCACCTGGCCATCGCCCGCAATACCAGCAACGCGTTGAAGGCGGCCGGTTTCACCATCGTCTACGACGGCCCGGGCTCGGATGAGCGCCCCGCGGTGACGGCGCGAAAAGGGGGAGTGTGGGTCTCCGTGGAGACGTCATTCAATGGGGACGATATCTACTACACCGAGACTGTGGTCCGCTCCCAGGAGATGGAGCAGCAGATGGCAGCCACGGCAGAAGAGTGGGAGACCGCCATCAACGCCACCGGGTACTGCTCCATCTACGGCGTGCTCTTCGACAGCGGGAAATCAAGCATCCAGACTTCGTCGGCGGTCTGCCTGAACGAGATGGTGAAGCTCCTCAAGAAAAACACCGCCTGGAAAATGCAGGTCGAAGGACACACCGACAACGTTGGTGGCAAGGAAGCGAACGCGAAGCTCTCCCAGGCGCGGGCGGAGGCGGTCCGGAGCTGGTTGATCAGCCATGGAATCCCAGGCGATCGCCTGATCGCCAAGGGATTCGGCGATACGAAACCGATCGACGAAAACCTGAGCGACGCGGGCCGGTCGAAGAATCGTCGCGTCGATCTGAGGAAGCTCTGAGGTGCGCTCCCTCGCACTCGGAGTTCTCATCATGAGCGCCACGATCTCCGCTTCGGCAGCCTCTCTCGATCAGCGCATCGATGCCGCTGCCGCGAAAACGGAGGCGGCGGTGATCGCCTGCCGCCGCGACATTCACCAGCATCCTGAGCTGGGCAACCGCGAGACGCGCACGTCGAAACTGATTGCCGATCGGTTGCGCGAGCTCGGGATCAAGGTCCAGACGCCTGTCGCTCACACCGGCGTGATCGGAATTCTGGAGGGAGGCAAGCCGGGCCGCGTGGTGGCCCTGCGCGCCGACATGGACGCCCTTCCGGTGGCGGAGCAGGTCGACGTTCCCTTCCGGTCCACCGTTCGCACCACCTACAACGGACAGGAGGTCGGCGTGATGCACGCCTGCGGTCACGACGCCCATGTGGCCATCCTCCTCGGCGTGGCCGAAGTGCTCGCCGGAATCCGCAGCGAGATTCCGGGAACGGTGAAGTTCCTGTTCCAGCCCGCCGAAGAGGGCGCGCCGCATGGCGAGGAGGGGGGCGCGGCCCTGATGGTGAAAGAGGGCGCGCTCGAAAATCCGAAGGTCGATGCGGTCTTCGGACTGCATGTCACCTCGCGGTTTCCGGTCGGCGAGATTGCCTATCGTTCGGGGCCGATGATGGCTGCCGTCGATTCCTTCACCATCAAAGTGCAAGGCAAGCAGACTCACGGTGCCTATCCCTGGCTGGGCGTGGATCCCATCGTGGTGGCCTCGCAGATCGTGCTCGGGCTGCAGACCATCCCCAGCAGGCAGCTCGACGTATCCGTGGCGCCATCGATCGTGACGGTGGGCTCCATACACGGCGGTGTGCGCAACAACATCATCCCCGACGAAGTGCAGATGCTGGGTACGATCCGCTCGCTCGATCCGCACATGCGCGACGAGATTCACCGGCGCATCCGCCGCACCGCCGAAGACACCGCCACCGCCGGCGGTGCAAAGGCCGTCGTGACCATCGAGACGGGATACCCCATCACCAACAACGACCCCGCGTTGACCGAGCAGATGGTTCCCACGCTCCGTCGCATGACGGCCGCGCTGCGAGTGGTCAACCCCACGCTGGGCGCGGAAGACTTTTCGTTCTTCCAGCAGAAAGTTCCTGGCTTGTTCTTCTGGGTTGGGACACGGCCGAAAACTCAGACCGCGGAGGAAGCACCGTCCAATCACTCGCCAAAGTTTTTCGTCGACGAGAGCGGGCTTCTTCTCGGCGTGCGCGCCATGAGCCACGTCGCAGTGGACTATCTATCGAAACGGTAGCCGGGCCGGGCCAGCTCGTGCCAGCCTAGCCGCGCGGCGCCATCTGCTTCACGCGCGTCCAGTAGTCCGCACCCGACAGCCACTGGCCGCCGTCGATCACGAACGACTCGCCGGTGACGTACGAGGCATAGTCGGAGAGCAGGTAGCTGGCGGCGTTGGCGATCTCTTCCAGGCCGGCAAAGCGGCGCAGGGGGATGGTCTGCCGGATCCCTTCCTCGATCATCGGATCGGGAAAGAGACGCTTCGATGCTCCTTCGGTGTGCACCGGTCCCGGCGCGATGGCGTTCACCCTGATTTTGTGCCGCGCCCATTCCACCGCCAGCGTACGGGTCATGGCCAGCACTCCGGCCTTGGCGCTGGCGGAGTGCACCACGCCGGGCGCTCCGGTCCAGGCGTAGTTGGCGATGATGTTGAGCATCACGCCGCCCTTCTTGCCGGCGATCATGCGTTTGCCCACGGAGCTGGTGCAGTAGAAGGTGCCGTTCAGCACGATGTTGATCACCGAGTTCCAGCCGTTGACGGAGAGCTGGTCGGAAGGGACGATGAAGTTTCCCGCCGCATTGTTGACCAGCAGATCGATGCGGCCATGGTCGGTGGCAGTCTTCTCCGCCATCGCCTCCACCGCCTCGGCGTCACGCACGTCCAGAACGTGAAAGTGAGCCGCGCCAGCCCGGCCGGTTTCGCTTCGGATCTGTTCCACCGACGGCGCGAGATGCTCCTCGCTGCGGCTGGCCAGGATCACGGTGGCCCCCAGCCGCGCCAGCTCGCGGGCGATGCCCAGCCCGATGCCGGTGCCTCCTCCGGTAATGATCCCGACGCGACCCTCAAAGGTTTTCTCTGGCAGCATGCGATGACACCTTTCTCCGAACCGATCGGGACCAGCGGCGATCATACGATGGCGAATCGCAGGATGCCGAATGGCGTGATGCCGAACCGGGCGCTGGAGCGGATCTCCGCGGCGCGATGAAGATACGGAACGCGCGCCTTCCTTGACTCGAGAGTCCTTCTACCCGCGCACGGGGAGAAGGTGCCGAAGGCGGATGAGGGGTTTTCCGTTTCCCGAACCTCTTTCTGCACCGATGGAGCCTGCGCGGCAGAACGTCTTGGAGCGTGATCTTGGCGGAGCCTTGGGCAACCAGCGCCGCCGGCCGAGCCGGCTTCAGCGCGCTTTCGCGAACACCCAGACTGCCAGTACCACCAGGATCACGGCAAACACCATGGAGTGCATCGCCGTGGATGCCAGTCGCATCGCCGCCCGGAGCACGAAGCCTGCGAAGAAGATGCAGAACGCCGCAGCGACGGCGAGTTTGGTAGCAGTCTGGGGGCGCACCGCCCGCTTGTAACACAGCGGCGGGCCCTGCGCGGGGGCGCACTGTGCGGCACGTATAATCGCTGCCCATGCGCAACGCCGCTGCCGGTCTCCTGCTGTTTTCTCTCTTCGTCTCCTGTTCTGAATCGAACGTCCGGCAGGAGCAGAAGCCACTCTCTGAGGCAGGGGAGAAGCTGTACGTTCTCAAGGGAAAAGTCACCGGGCGCGACGCGGGCGACAACACGCTGACGGTCGATCACGAGGCCATTCCCGGCTACATGGAAGCGATGACCATGGACTATCCCGTGCGCGGAGTTGCTGTAGCGACGCTCCCCGGGAATGCCTCCGCCATTGAAGCGACGCTCCATGTGCGCGGGACGTCGTACTGGCTGACCCAGGTGAAGAGGCGCAGCTGACGTGAGCGACGAGCGGCGCCAGTTTCAACGGCTCAACCTGACCGATCCCATCGACGGTCACTTCGATCTTCTGCCCGTGCGCATCCTGGATGTCAGCGCCACCGGCGGGCTGCTTCTCCACGAAGGAACTCTGGCCGAAGGTGCCCGAGGGCTCTTGCGATTCCCGTGGCGCGGTGAGGAGATTCTGGTGGTCGCGGAGGTGAGGCGCAGCGATGAAGGCCGGTCCGGTCTGGAGTTTGTCGCAGACAGCGAGCCACTCCGCGCGGCCCTGGTCGCGTCGGTGCAGGAGCTTCTGCGTGCGCAGGAAGCCAATGCGGAGGGCGACCGTGAGCGCAACGTCATCAGCGGAGACGAGACCATCACCGCGGCCGCAGGGATGCGCGCCGTCAACGTGTTCGTCTCCTATCGGCTGACCGATGCAGGATGGAAGCGGCAAACGATGCTGCTGCCGGATCAGCCGGACGACGGATTCACCGTCGCCGCCAGCGTTCCGGACGAGGACATCACAAGCCTTTGCCGGGCCTATGAGATGGGTGACGAGGAGGGGCGCCGTCTGACACGATTGCTGGCCGAGCTGAGCGTGGGGGTGCCCCGGTGACCCCTTTGAGACGCACCACGGCCGCGCGCAGATAGCGCCGCGTCCATGGCGCCTTGGCCACCACGGCTTCCAGAAAATGGGAGATCGGCTCGAACAACCGGGCCCGCAACCGCACCGGATGCTCGACGCAATACACCATCGCGTTCGAACCCAGGATCATCCGGGCCAGGGTTCCCACCTTTCGGCGATGGACCAGATCGCAGAACACCACGAAGCGATCGATGCGCCCGGCGGCGTGTTCGGCCAGCCCGCGACCGAAGACCAGGTTTTCCAGCGTGGTCATGGCGTGCTCTTCGAGGAGCACCCGATCCAGGGGCATGAACTCGCCCAGAAGACCGGCCATCATCCACGCTTCCGAACTGAACGACGCGGGAGAGGTCCGTCCCCCGGATAGAACGACGTAATCGAGTTTCTCCCGCAGGATCAGCGGACGGATGGATTCGACGTACGCGGTGAGATCCGCGTCCAGGTCGTAGCCGCAGACAATTCCGACGCGAGCCATCGTCACGACG
>JBDSGC010000057.1:0-4810 GCA_039919215.1 Thermoanaerobaculia bacterium
AGGGCCTTCCATGAGCTCGCGGAGCGAATGCCCCTCGACGAGCTCCATCGCAATGTAGGAGACCGAACCCTCGGATCCGATGTCGTAGATCGTCACGATGTTGGGGTGGTTGAGCGATGAGGCCGCCTGCGCTTCGCGCTCGAAGCGCCGCAGGCGTTCGGCATCGGACGACACCGCCGCCGGCAGGACCTTGATCGCCACTTCGCGGCCAAGACGTCTGTCGCGAGCCCGGTAGACCTCGCCCATCCCGCCCGCGCCGAGCGGCGAGAGGATTTCGTAAGGGCCGAGCTGCGCACCAGCGAATCGATTCATCGTAGTAGCGTGAAAAGTTTACATCGGACCATAGCCGCTTGCTGCTGGCCATGTCCCCGAACGCACACCAGAGCGAGGGGATCACAGTTGGTGACCAACTGGCCGGCGACGTTGCGGAAATAACCGGAGTCGTTGAGCGTGTCCACGCAGCGAACGCAATAGAATCTCTTCATGCGGCCGATCGGCTACGTGCAAAGCAGTTTCACCGAGACTTCGCAGATCCCGAAGGGGCTCGGCGCAGCGCATGTGGCGGAAGGCACGCTGGAGATCGCCGGGGAGTTTGAAGAGGGGTTGACCGATATCGAGGGATTCTCGCACCTGTTCGTGATCTGGCAGTTCGACCGATCGCAAGGGTATTCGCTGATCGGCGCTCCCCCTTGCGATCCCCGGCCGCACGGCGTCTTCGCCACGCGGTCCCCGTTTCGTCCGAACCCCATCGGGTTGACCGTGGTGGAACTCCTCACGCGTGAGGGCCGGTTCCTCCGTGTGCGGGGCATCGACATGCTCGACGGCACTCCGATCCTCGACATCAAGCCGTATCTCTCGAGCGTGCCCGAATCGCTCCTGCGCCGCGGCTGGCTCAACGAGGTGGAGAAGGCCTAGGCTGCGGAGCCACGAGAAACGAAGTGAAGCGCGGGCACAACTCGCCCTTCCTGTCGGGGGCGTACGGCGGGTTCACGGTGATGCGCAGGATGTAGTCGCCGGCCGGAACCGGGGGCTGGCCGTCGCCGCCATCCAGCTCGAAGTACTGGCCGCCGAGTGTGAAGCGATCGGTGTCGGTCCATCCTGCGCTGATTCCCTGATAGCCGCTCGAGGCGAGCGAGCCGCAGTTGTGGAACTGGCCGTCTTTGGGCGGCGTGCCCATCCAGGCCGGATTCGGATCGGTGTCCAGCATGCAGAATCCGCTCTTTGGCAGCCTTCCACACATATCCGGTTCGCGGATCGATCAGCTGGTAGGTTGCGTAGTGCTTGAAGTGGTTAATGATGATGACACGTGGCGTACTCGTAGAGCCCGTCGTTGGCGGCGAAGTGCGCGCCGGGGTCACCGAGGAAAGGGGCGGCGTCGCCGATGTTGGGCGTCATCACGGTGAAGCGAACGATCCTGCGAATACCGGGGGTGACCTGACCTTCGTTTACGCTGCAATAGGTTGACGGAAGGTCTTCGTCACGCTCCACCCATTGTTGTCCGAGCATGTCACCGCGGACGATCAGATCAGGAGTTCCAACGAGGTCGAGAGTGTCGTGAGTGCTTTGCGCGAAAAGGGTGGGTGTGACCAGCAGGAGGGCAGATATGCACAAGAGGGCAAGTCTCTTCGTCCTCGGTGGATCTCCTTAAGTTGTGATTTCCGGGGGGATGGCGTCTACGGCACACGCGCATCGGAGATCAAGGAGAGCGCAGTGTGGGGGCGCGTGCTGCACCGATCCCAACGGCATCGCGCCGATCCGTTCCGCCCACAGCTCGGCGTCTGGTCGTGACGGGGATCGTGAGGATGCTCCCGCCATTCGTTCCAACATATAGAACCGTCGAGTCTGCGGCCATCGCCGTGATGTCGGGCGGGAGCAGATCGGTGAGCGGAATCCATTTCCAGATCAGGCCTTCGCTGGTTGCGTACACACCGCTTCGAGCGTCGGATTCGGCGTCGTCGGCTCGCATGGCGAGATAGACGACGTTCCCGGCGACCTCCATGCACCGCCAGCCCGCACCGGCGGATGGCAACGCCGCGGATTTCCATGAGTGCCCTTGATCGGCGCTGGTGAACACTCCGTCCAGCGTGCCGGCGATGAGCAACGAGCCGGCGAAGCCGAGCCTCACCGCGACCGCCGGGATCGATCCTCCCGTCCATGTCTTTCCGCTGTCTTCGGATACCGCGATCTCGGTTCCGCTAGCCGAGGCGACGCGCGCTCCTTGCGCGGCGACGCAGCTGGAGGCACCTCCGGTGGAAAGCCAGTTCGTCCCGTCCGCCGATCGAAACAAGGCGCTGCCCGCCGAAGCAAAAACCTCAGCACCTGAGACTGCGATGTCCGAGACTGGTTGACTGAGAACCAGCTTCCACGACGTTCCGCCATCGGTGGAGCGGAACAGCCCATCGCCCGGCAGGCTAACGTAGCAGGTGGCTTCGTTGCAGCGGACCACCGAAGCCAACGGAAGCGCGGGAGGATGCGCCGGAAGCCCGATGTCTGCCTCCGACCACATTCCCGCGTTTCTCATCAGCAGGCTTTTGCCTCGCGTGGCGGCGATGAGCTTGCCGGATGAAAGCGCGAGGGAAGCGATTCGAACGTTGGTCAGTCCATCATTGAAGGCCGGCCAGTGAATTCCGTCGATCGAGTGCAATACGCCCGTGGTCGTTCCGGCCCAGAGCTGATCCTGCGCCGAAGCGAGCGAAAGGGCGGGGACATCGGTCAGGCGCGCCTGTTCGCCGACGCTGTTGATCTTCACCACTCCCCTCGCGGTCGCCGCGAAAAGCTCATGTCTCCAGATCGCAAGGTCGACCACCGCCTCGCGCGCGATCAACTCACAGCGGCTGGTGCAGCGGAACACTCCTTCGGAGCCGCCTGCGTAAACCGCGTCGTCAAACGCGATCGCAGTGATCTGTCGCGGACCGAGGATCTTCCACTCCTGCTTCTGATCGTCGAGCACGTAGAGCTCGGCGCCGGCCGCCGCATACAAGCGCTGGCCGGAGGGATCCAACCGGATGATCCGAGGATTGGTGAGGACGTCTGGAACCGGACCGGATGCAGGCGACCAGGTCCGCCCGCCGTCCGCGCTCGTGCTCAACCCGTTCGCGGTGACGACGTAGATCCGGGACGCGGCGACGGTGACGTCGCTGACCGCTCCTTCGCGAAGAAGCTGCCACCGATCTCCTGCTTCCGTAGCGAAGAGTCCTCCGGTCGTTGCGGCATAAACGATGGACGTCGAGGGATCGGCGACCACGCGAAGCACGGTGATTCCGCGAGTCAGCGAGTCGAACGAGAGCATCCACGGCCCCCCGTTGGTGCTTCGAAAGACACCACTTCGTGCATTGACGACGTAGACATCATTCGCCGCCACCGCGAGTGACTTCGACACCCCTCCATGGGGACCGACGTTGGTCGGCAGACACAACGCCGATCGGGACATGCAGGCCAGCAGAAAAAAGGTTTGGAGTCCACGTTTCATTGCTGTTTCTCATTTCCCACGCTAACATTTCCGCCGTCCAAACGGACCCCCAGACAATTGATAGCGCGTGGCGTGAGAAGGCATCGATCTCATGATCCGGTTCTTCCCGGAACAACGAGATCGCCGGGCCTTCTACTCTCTCTCTCACACAACCCTCGAAGGAGATCTCCTCTCATGAAACGTCTCATGCGTACGTTGGTCGTGGTGTGCACGCTCACGGTCGTCCTGGCCAGCCCCCTCAAAGCGCAACGTCGCGAGGGGGACTCCGGTGCGGGAACGCGCGAACAGCTCTCTCGCGCGTCCCTGCAGCAGATCGAAGAGTTGCTGTCCGAGAAGCACTCTCGCAGCAAGGCACAACAGAAGGTGGACTCGCAGCTGCTTTTCGCGGCCAAGGCGCGCCAGGGAAAAACTCTCACCCCTCACATCCAATCGCTGGAAACCAGCGTGGAGACGGATGAAGCCGGCTTCACAGTGGTCGACATCACTGCGAACATCGATAATGACTTTCTGAACCGGCTTCGCGCTCAAGGTGCGCACGTTCTGTATTCCTACCCGCGGTACCGCAGCGTTCGAGCCCTGGTCGCCCTGGAGTCGGTGGAGACCGTCGCCGCCATGCCGCAGGTGATCTGGATCCAGCCGAAACAGGAGGCGATGACGTCGCGTCCCGCGTCGTTCGATGAGGGATCAGCGTCTGACGACCTTCCCCGCGGGGACTTCGCCTCCCGTGCGGCTCGCGTTCGCAAGCAGGTCACCGACGCACTTCCTCTCTTCGTCGTGCGCTCCAACGAGCAGGGCAATGCCGGAACGGGCGTCGGCTCGAGGAGTTCGGAGGGCGATGCCGCTCATGAGGCCAATCGAGCACGCAGTACGTTCGGCGTGACCGGTGCCGGCATCAAGATCGGTGTGCTGTCGGACGGGGTGACCAACCTTGCGGCCAGCCAGGCGCTCGGCGATCTCGGCCCTGTGACGGTATTGGCCGGGCAGACCGGCTCGGGCGACGAGGGCACGGCCATGCTCGAAATCGTCCACGACCTGGCCCCGGGAGCCCAGCTGTACTTTGCCACCGCGTTCAACGGGATCGCCAGCTTTGCCGACAACATCCGGGCGTTGCGCGCGGCCGGTTGCGACATCATCGTCGACGACGTTTTCTACTATGCGGAAACGCCGTTTCAGGACGGTCAGACCTCGAGCGTCATCTCCACCACCAACGGCGGGACGGTCATCCAGGCTGTCAACGACGTCACCACTTCGGGAGCGCTCTACTTCTCTTCGGCAGGCAACTCCGGCAACCTCAACGACGGGACCGCCGGCGTGTGGGAAGGGGACTTTGTCAATAGCGGC
>JBDSGC010000058.1:0-5287 GCA_039919215.1 Thermoanaerobaculia bacterium
TGCTTCGCAAAGCCTCCGCCACGATTTTCGCCTCAGACGCGTTCACTCCATCGCATCGGGAGATCTTGATGCCTTCGGAGCGCCGGCATCCTGCCGGCCGGTCCGCGGGCATCCTGCCCGCAGGAGCTCGCCGAATGGAATGGGAGCGGGACCAAACGGAGCGGCGAAATCTCCGTAGCCCGGCGCGTCAGCGCTGGGATTCAAAACGCGACGCTAAGGAAGCCGGGGAGCGGCGACATCACGTAGGGAGACGCTCAATCGTCCCTAACGGGACTGATTTTTCTCGGTCACGATCAACCCAGCACTGAAGTGCTGGGCTAGCTGCTCAATCGTCCCTACGGGACTCAAGAGGACTCTCGATGCAATGCAAGGGCGATCGAGTGAACGCGGCAGAGGCGAAAATCGTGGCGGACGCTTTGCGAAGCAACGCCACCGGCCGTGCCGGCTCAGCGCTGCGTCTGAGCCATGGCGTCGTTCAGCACGGCGATCCAAGTAGCGTATCCGCGCTCGTTCGGATGAAAGCGATCGGCTGCGAACAGGGTGTGATCGGCCCGGAATTGCGGTCCGGTTACGTCGGCAATCGGCGCGAAGATCAGGTGGCGGTCGGCGGCGACTGCGCGCACCATCCGGTTGACCCGCTTCGTTCGCAATGACGCCAGTGGGCGGAGAATCGCCGGAATCCGCGGAGGCGCTCCCATGTCGGGCGAACCGGTGACGACGATGGCGGCTTTGGGAGTGACGCTCCGCAGCCCGTCGACGATCTCCAGCAGGCTGCGCCGGACGGAAGAGGTCCAGGTCAGATGAGTGACGTCATTGGCCGAGGCCGAAAGAAGAACGACATCGGGATGGAGGCTCTCCGCCTGGCGCAGTTGATCGCGGGCTACGTCGGCCATGGTCGCACCGGACACCGCAAGATTGGTCATGGTGACCCGGAATCCCTGCGCGGCGAGAGCACGCGCACTGGCGAGGGCGATTCCGTTCTCATAATCTGCGCCTTGACCGGCCGCGGTGCTGTCGCCGATCACAACGTAGGTCAGGGCTCGATCTCCAGTTCCAAAACTCCGTCCCTCACGGGAGGGATTCTGAAACGTCGAGTTGCCGGAGCTACCGCAGGAGAGGGCCACGAATGCGGCGAGGAGGAGCGGGATGGAGCGAAGGGCAGGTCGAATGTTCACGATCTGCTCGCTGCAGAAAGGACGCCAGCGGGTCGGGGGCGCGAACGCCGCGCCCCGTCCCTCGGTGCTCGTCCTTACTCCGGGAGGACGATGCTGGTCCAGGGCATCTTGCGGACTTCGAGGACCTTCGCATCGACTTCGTCCTGAGTGGCTGAAGCGCCGAGAACGCGCTGGATGTAGTGGATCTCACTGGAGACCAGCGCGGGTGACAGCAGCCGTACCGCGGCCTTTTTGATGTTGCCTTCGGAAACGCGCATCTTGGGAGAGCGCTTGCGGGTGACGGTCGTCGCGGGCTTGGTCTTCATGAATTCGCTCCTCGGGGTGTTCGGTGAAAATCGGTTGATGAACAACGAGCGTGGGGCGGAACGACTCCGCCCCACGCACAATCTGGACTACTTGCGTGGCTTTGCTTCGTTGACTTTCAGGGCGTTGCCCTGGACTTCCTTGCCATTGAGACCGGCAATCGCGGCACGAGCGTGCGCGTCATCCGGGAATTCGACGAAGCCGAAACCCTTCGATCCGCCGTTGCCATGCTCTTTGACGATCTCGACCGAGCTGGTCGCGCCGTACTCTTTGACCAGTTCGGTCAACTGTGCGTCGCTGGTCTCTTTGGAAAGATTTCCGAAATACACTTTCATGGTGACTCCTTGGCCGACTCGCCGGCCGTTGCTGCGATTCTCGTCGAGACACTTCGTGCAAGCGGAACAAGCGCCCACATGCGCAAATGACAATCGGGAATCGAAGATTTGATTTGCTAAGAGGGTGGGCCCAGGCGTCCTGACTTAGTCCAGAGGTGCCCGATGCCGAGGAAGGTTCCTCAGCCGAATTATGATACCCCAGAAAGAGCAGGAAGTCATTGAAAAATAACCCTTTGATCCACCTGAGACGATCCATATCACCGGATAGGAAATGACCGAACATCGACCTCCTGATCCTGCAAAGCGCATCCTGCACGTCGTCCCTCCATCAAAGCGTGTGCAGGGTGGAGGAGTGCTCGGTTTTGGCTGCGGGACGGCGATGGCCCTGATTCTCGGTCTGGCCCTCTACCTTCCGACCACCGGCGGCGAGCTGCTCTCGATTGTGCTCATCGCTTTGGCCGGCGGCGTCCTCGCCGCAAGGTTTGGAGACTCCTTTTTCACCTGGACGCTGGAGAAAGTGCGGTGGCTTTTCTCGTGGTAGGACCGCTGCTTCAATCGCCCCGAGGGGGGACGGCTGGCGACGCACTGCCGGGGTTGCTGAATCCGGTACACTTCGCGACTTCATGCTCAATCAGGAACGGCGGCGCGTGGAGCGCCTGCTCCTCTCTCCTCCCCTCGCTGGCGAGGTGCAGGGCCATCCGGTCCGGCTGATCGACATCGGACATAAAGGCACCAGGATCGAGCACGAAGAGCCGCTGACGGTTGGCAAGCCGCAGTCACTGCGGTTCGAATGGGATGGCGAGCTGGTCACAGTGAACTGCACCATCGTGCATTCGGAGCGCAACGAGTCGACGTTCACCAGCGGTGTGATGTTTGCCGGCAGCCAGCCCGATTCGGTGCGGCGGGTGGTTTCCTCCATCGGGGATCGGGACGAGATGGAGCGGTTGCGCAAGCTGGTGGAGGCCTCGAAGCTCATCAACTCCTCCATCGATGCGAACGCGTTGTTCGCCTCGATTCTGAAGGTGGCCCGCCAGGAGTTGCACGTCGATCGTGGCACGTTGTATTTCGTCGACGAGGCAAAGAAGGAGATCTGGACCAAGATCGCCGGGGAGCTTTCGAATGCGATCCGTCTTCCGATCGGCCAGGGCCTGGCCGGAACCGTGGCCGCGACAGGAGAGCCGGTCATCCTGCACGACGCGTACGACGACGAGCGCTTCGACCGGTCGCTCGATCAGCGGACCGGCTATCGCACCCGCTCCATGCTCTGCGTGCCCATCAAGAACCGGGAACAGAAAGTGGTCGGCGTGCTGCAGCTTCTCAACAAGACCACCGGAGCGTTCGGCGCCCGCGACCTCGACTTCCTGAGCGGGATCTCTGATCACATGGCCATCGCCATGGAGAACGCCACGCTGCATCTGGAGCTGCTCGAAAAGCAGCGCATGGAGCAGGAGCTGCAGTTGGGCCGCGAGATCCAGAGCCGCCTCTTTCCCACTCCGCCCAGCGACGTGGCTGGGATCACGCTCGCCGCTTTGAGCCTGCCTTGTTACGAGGTGGGCGGCGATTACTACGACTTTGTGGAGTTGCCCGATGGCGATCTCGGTCTGGCCATCGGAGACGTGTCAGGCAAGGGCGTCTCCGCCGCGTTGATCATGTCCAGTCTGCAGGCGGCGCTGCGGGTGGCTGCTCCGATCGAGGATGACCTGGCCAGGCTGGTCACCCGGTTGAACGCGCTCATCTTCCGCAGCACGCGCGGCCGGAAGTACGTAACCTTCTTCTTCGGTCGCTACACCCCCTCGACCGGGATGCTGCGCTATGTGAATGCCGGCCACAACCCGCCGTTTGTGGCCACCGAGCATGGCCTGGTCGACCTGGCCTCCACCGGCAAGCCCATCGGCATCCTTCCCGACTCCTCCTTCGAGTCGCGGGAGGTCTGGCTCCCCCCCGGCTCGACGCTCTTTCTCTACACCGACGGCTTGAACGAAGCGGCGGACCCGGAGGAAGAGGAGTACGGAAATCCGCGCCTGCGCGAGCTGTTCGCTTCGCACACCGGCGAGGAGGCCACCGAGATTCCTCGCCAGGTGCTGCGTTCGATCACCGAATTCGAGCGCGGCTCCCGTCCCACGGACGACAAGACCATCGTGGTGTTGCGGCGCGCGTAGGCGTGCGCCTGCGTGTCTGCGCCGCGTTCACACCACCATTGCCGCTCGCCGCGCTCCCACCCACCACACCGCGCCCACGGCCGCCGTCGAGCAGATTAACAGTCCGCCTCCCAGCACCATCATCGTGGGCGTCAGGCCTCGATGCTCCGCCAGGATTCCGGCGGTGAGATTTCCGAAAGGGAGAAATCCGGAGAAGGCGAAGGTGTACATACTCAGCACCCGTCCCCGCATCGCGTCGGGGATGCGACGCTGGATCGAGGTGTTGCAGAGCGCAGTGCAGATGACCATGGAGCAGCCGCACACCGCCAGCAGTCCGATCACCACGTCGTGAGCGCGAAAGAAGGCGATGCCCAGCAGAGCCGCTCCGAACGTGGCCATGCTGGCCAGCACTGCGGGCACCATGCGCCGCTCCGGCGGTGTGCTGACCGAAAGCGCGAGAGAGCCGGCCAGTGCCCCGCCGCCGATGCCGGACATCAGCACCCCCAGGCCGCGCGCATCGTCGCCGCCGAACAGTGTGCGCGCCACCATCGGCATGATGGTCATGTAGGGAAAGCCGAAGAGACTGGCCGCGGCCACCACCGCCAGTAGCAGCAGCACCACGCGCTGGGTGAGCACGTAGCGGAATCCCTCGCGCAGTTTTTCCCAGAGAGCCCCGGTGGAGACAGCGAGCTGCTGGCGTTCCTTCAGACGTCCGAGCATCCAGATCAAGGGCAGGAAGGAGAGCGCGTTGAAAAGAAAGCACCAGAAGCTGCCCCATGCGGCGAGCGTAAGGCCCGCCAGAAGCGGTCCAATGGCCCTGGAAAGGTTGAACTGGAGCGAGTTCATGGCCACGGCGTTGGACAGTCGCGAGCGGTCGTCGAGGAGATCGACCACCATGGCCTGATAGGCCGGCGCGGAGAAGGACATGGCGATGCCGACCACCACAGAGGAGAGAAGAATCTGCCAGACGTTGATCTGGCCGGTGCGGATGGCCACGGCCAGGAAGAGCGCTGAAAGCGCCTGCGCCCACTGCGAGATTTTCACGACGCGACGGCGGTCGAAGTGATCGGCCACCACTCCGCCCGGCAGCATCAGAAAAAAAGCGGGAGCGGAGCTGGCGAAGCCGACGAAGCCGAGGAGGAAGGGTGAGTCGGTGAGGCGATAGACCAGCCATCCCTGAGCGACCGTCTGCATCCACGAACCGATGTTCGAGATGAACTGTGTGGTCCAGAAACCACGGTAGTCCCGCTCCTGAAAGGCCTCGAACATTGGGAGCGCGATGATAGCGAGTTCGCGCGGTGCGGAATGGACAGCCTTGTGCTCGGGAATCGGCTGT
>JBDSGC010000059.1:0-3703 GCA_039919215.1 Thermoanaerobaculia bacterium
ACGTTGGTCACAGTCGCGCCGATAGTGACTTCCACGCCCAGCCTGCGCAGTTGTTCTTCCGCTTTCCTCGAAAGATCGGGCGGATACGTTGAAAGCACGCGATCATTCCTCTCCAGCAGAAGGATCCGGGCGCTCGACGGCGTGATCCTGCGAAAGTCTTTCAGCATGGTGTGACGGGCGATCTCCGAGAGAGCGCCGGCCAGTTCGACGCCGGTGGGACCGGCCCCGATGACTACGAAGGTCAGCCAGGCGCGTTGCCGGTCGGGGTCGATCTCCCGCTCCGCCGCTTCGAAGGCCACCAGGACCCGTCTGCGAATCTCCAGCGCATCTTCGATCGACTTCAACCCTGGCGCGCTGGCCTCCCACTCCGGATGCGCAAAGTACGAATGCGTGGCGCCGGTAGCGACGATCAGGTAATCGTAGGAAAGCTCACCGTCCTTGAGCGTCACCAGGCGACGATCTGGATCGATGGCCAGCACATCAGCCAGAAGCACGCGCGCGTTCTTCTGACGTTGCAGGATTGAGCGGATCGGCGCGGCGATGTCGCTCGGGTTGAGCGCCGCGGTGGCCACCTGATAGAGCAGCGGCTGGAACAGGTGATAGTTGTGCCGGTCGACCACGGTGACCTGCACCGGAAGACCTCGCAGTGCTTTCGCCGCGTATAGTCCGCCGAATCCACCTCCGATGATGACGACCTGTTTCATGCGTGTCTCATTGCTCAGATCCTCGGAAGCTGCCCGCGGCTTGTGTGCCAGAGCGCAAGCACCTCTGCCGTGTGGGTCTCTTCGTCGTCGCTGTAGTAAAGGAAGTAACGGATTCGAGACAGGAGGAGGCGCCGGAGGTTGGGGATTCTCCCATGCGGGACGGGTTCACCAGCGCGGGGAACCTCTCGGAGAAGAGCGAATGCCGACTCGATCTCTTCTCCGAAGGAGTCACGAGCGAGCGATTTTCGAGCCACCAGTTCTGCGCCTGACGGATCTGTTGGCCGGCGCGATCGCCGACCCTCACCCGATACCTCAAGCTTTGGCGCGTGCCTTGAGCTCCGCAACCAGCTCCTGCCCGTCGATGAATTGACCGGCGCGAACCTTCGCGAGAGCCTGAGCCAGCTCTTCTTCATCCTGAGGCGTGAGCTGAGGGAACTCCGGGCTGACCCCGAACACCGCAACCGTCGCGCCCTCTTCAAGGTCGCCAGCGACGTCGATCTTGCCGTCAACGACCTTGGAGGTCAGAACCTTCATGCGCTCATGCTAGCACCCGGGACGATCGGATATGGTTGGCGACGGTTGGACGCGGAACTTCTGAACTCCTGCTCTCTACTTCCTCACAAAGGTCTCCCCGAACACCTCCATCGACGCCACCGATCCTTCGGCGTTGAGCGTGAAGCGCACCACCTCGTCGATGTCGTCTTCCTCGGAGGTGGCCCGGAAGGTGTCGTAATTCTCATGGCTCATGGGGATCTGCAGGCGCTGCCAGCGGATGGTCAGCTTGGCGTTCTCCACCGTCACCGTTGCCTCGCCGTACACCGCGTTCGAGTACGTGCCGGCGAAGGCGGAGAGATCGTGGGAGGGCTTCGCATCCGGAAGTCGTTTGGCCTCCCGCTCCTTGCGTTTGATGGCGGCGGTGTCTTCCGACTTCTTCTCCACTGCGAGGTACGCGGCGTTCCAGTCGTAGGGGCTGACGTGGAGAAGGGAGTCCAGGAGCGTGTTGCGCAGGGCGATGATCCCGAAGCCGCGACCGATGTTGGTCATGATCACCACACCGATCTTGCGGTCGGGTAGCAGCGCCACCTGCGCGCGGAAGCCGTTGATGGCGCCGCCGTGGGAAACCTGCAGCTCGCCGCGATAGTCCTGAACGTTCCACCCCATGGCGTACGACTGCACGTGCGTGAATGGGTTGGTGGCTCGCGAGGACTTCTCCACGTTCATGGCCATCTGCGGCGTCTTCGTTTCGTTGAGTGCTGCTTCAGAGAGAAGGCGCTTGCCGTCGATCGCGCCGTCGGCGAGCTGGAAGCGCAGCCACCGGGCCATGTCGTTGGCGCTCGATTTGATCGCCCCGGCCGGACCGAGAGTGGTGTCTTCGGCGGCCGGATGCAGCGTGATCTTCTGGTGGGACCAATTGTGGCCCACGGCGTGATCGGAGGGAGCCCAGTCGGCGAAGCGGGTCTGGCTGTGCTTCATCCCCAGCGGCTCGAAGATCCGGTTGCGCAGGAAGTCGTCCCAGGACATTTTCGACGCCGATGCCACCACTTCGCCGGCGGCGATGAACAGGATGTTGTTGTACTGCCAGGCGGTGCGGATGGGATGGCTCAGCTTCGCTTCGCCCAGGCGGCGGATGGTCTCTTCGCGCGAGAACGAGGCGTTGTCCCACAGCTCGTCATGGCGACTCACGCCGCTGCGATGGGAGACGATGTCGCGCAGGGTGACGGCAGCGTCCGCGCACGGATCATTGAGATGAAAGTACGAAAGGTGCCGGCGCACCGGATCGTCCCAGTCCAGCTTTTTCTCATCGGCCAGCATGGCCAGGGCGGTGGTGGTGAAGGCTTTGGTGGTCGAGCCGATCTGGAAGAGCGTGTCCGCGCTGACCGGATCGGGTTTGCCCGATTCCTTGACTCCGTACGCTTTCGCCAGCAGGACGTGGTCGTCCTGCACGATGGCGATGGCCACAGCGGGGAGGTTGAAGGTGGCCATGACCTGGCGCGCCGCTTTGTCGACCGAGGACTCCAGGCGATCGGCCGCGGCGACGGGAAAAGTGAGCAGAACGCAGAGAACGGTGAGCAAGGTGGCGCGCATGCGTGCATTCTATCTGGCGTGCGGGGGGCATCCGATCAGCCTCTGAAGGAGCGTTAAGGCGTCGCGGCCTTTTGCGCACGCTGCCGCTCCAGCCACATGCGGCCGAAGTAGAACAGCGACCCCGCGGCGATGACGTAGAGGCCGCCCACCCGCAGGCCCTTCTGTGGAGAGAGAACGATGTAGCCCCACAGCCCCAGAGCGATGATGGCCGGAAGCGGGTACAGCCACATGCGGAAGGGGCGGCGGCGGCCGGGATCACGCTGCCGGAGGATCACCGCGCCGACGATCTGGGCCATGAACGGGATGATGGCCCGGATGGAGAGGATGGCCTGCAGCACGTGCTTGAGATCGAGCGAGCAGAAGAGCGCGGCGATGCCTCCCAGAAAGAGGATCGACACGATGGGGTAGGAACCGGTGGAGTGCAGCTTCGAGAAGATCCGAAAGAAGTTTCCGTCGCGGGCCGCCGCATACAGGATGCGGGAGTAGCCCAGCATCAGCGAGAAGATCGAAGCGAATGCGGTCCATAGAATCAGAATGGAAATCCACTGCGCGGCGCGCTTGCCCAGCAGCAGGGCCAGGTAGTCGGCCACGATCGACGGCGAGGTCATGGCCTGCTTCATCGGCAGGACCGAAATCAGGCAGGCGTTCATCACCAGATAGATCGCGCCGATGGCCAGGATGGAGATGACGATCACGCGCGGAATGGTTTTCTGCGGCTCGCGGACTTCGTCGCCGATGTAACAGATGTTGTAGTAACCGAGGTAGTCGTAGACGGCGTAGATCAGGGCGATGCCCAGGCCGCTGTATCCCAGGCCGTTGTCCAGGCGAGGCGCGCGCCAGAAGGCGAAGGCGTCGAGGCGGAGGTGGGGGAGGCCGGCGCCGATGACGATGGCCAGCGTGGCCAGCACGCCGAT
>JBDSGC010000060.1:0-3476 GCA_039919215.1 Thermoanaerobaculia bacterium
CGGCCCGGGGCACCACGCCCGATCCAGCTCTGATGAATTCGCCTTGGGGATCGAGCATTTAACGTATGATTTGCGGCCGCGCCGCGGAGATCTCTCCCGCCCGCGTCCCACCCTCACCGCCTGGAGGCGCCATGACCACCGAGATCCTCGAACTGCGACCGGGTGCCCCGCTGACCCTCCTGTCCGAAGAAGAGCAGATGTTCCAGCAGAGCGTGCGCGAGTTCGCGGTCGAGAAAATCGGTCCCCTCGTGCAGCAGATGGACCGGGACGCCAAGATGTCGCCCGATCTGATCAAGAGCTTCTTCGAGCTGGGAATCATGGGCATCGAGGTGCCGGAGAAATGGGGCGGGGCTGGCTCGACCTTCTTCACAGCGGTGCTGGTGGTGGAGGAGCTCTCGCACGTCGATGCCTCCTGCGGCGTGCTGGTCGACGTGCAGAACACGCTGGTAAATAACGCCATCCTGCGTTGGGGCACCGAGGCTCAGGGAGCGAAGTACCTGACCATGCTGGCGGCCGATACGGTCGGCGCTTACGCTCTGTCGGAAGCGGGATCGGGATCGGACGCCTTCGCCCTGGCCTGCCGCGCCGAAGACAAGGGTGATCACTATGTCCTCAACGGGCAGAAGCTCTGGATCACCAACGCCGCCGAGGCAGGGATCTTCATCATCTTCGCCAACGCCAATCCGGAAGCGGGATACAAAGGCATCACCGCCTTCCTGGTGGAGCGCGACTTTCCCGGGTTCTCCATCGGCAAGAAGGAGGACAAGACCGGAATCCGAGCGTCCTCCACCTGCGAGCTGATGTTTGAGAACTGCCGGGTCCCGAAGGAGAACGTCATCGGGGAAGCGGGCAAGGGCTACAAGATCGCCATCGAGACTCTCAATGAGGGACGCATCGGAATCGGGGCCCAGATGATCGGAGTGGCCCGCGGCGCGCTGGAGCACGCTCTCGCTTACACCAAGGAGAGGAAACAGTTCGGAAAGGCGGTGGCCGATTTCCAGGGTGTGCAGTTCCAGATCGCCCAGGCCGCGACGGAGCTGGAAGCAGCACGCTTGATGGTGTACAACGCCGCCCGCCTCAAGGATGCCAACAAGCCGTTCGTGCGCGAAGCGGCCATGGCCAAGCTCTTCTCATCGCAGGTGGCTGAGAAAGTGACCTCCCTGTCCGTTCAGCTTTTCGGCGGGAACGGCTACACCAAGGAGTACCCGGTGGAGAAATTCTGGCGCGACTCGAAAGTCGGACAGATCTACGAGGGCACGTCCAACATGCAGCTGGCCACGATCGCCAAGGCCATCATTTCCGAGAAGCTGTAGCCGCTTCTGCATTCGATTCACTGCTGATCGTGCTGCGCTGCCGCGCGGCCAGTCGTTGCAGGAAGTCGTATGCCAGGCCTCCACTCGTCTTTCGCAGAGTGAGCACGTACACCGCAATGGCCACCAGCCCGCCCACCGCCGCAAGCGTTCCCAGCTCTTTGGCCCGGGCGAAGAAGAAGGGCCAGGTCATGAAGAGCAGCGATCCGGTCACTCCCGCCGCCAGCATGGCCACCCGCTGAAACTTCGGCGCGTCCAGCTCGCGGCCACAGGAGATCGTGACTTCCGCCTCGGTTCCGCTCTCCCTGGCCCAGGACAGATTGCACTCCACCGCTCCGGCCGTGGCCACGCCCCGGCGCAGCGGCAGCACCACCGTCCGGGCATCGTCGCGCTCACCAGTCACGTCGCCGCCATAGAGCTCCGCGAGCTCCGCGATCGCCTCACCAATCCCCTCGACCGGAATGCGATCTTCAGTGAACGTCACTGGCTGTATCTCGCTCATCACACTCCTGTCCCTCAAAACGATTGCTCAAACCCTCGGCCCGGCTTCCGCCGGCGTCCACTCTCGATCCGCCCGGAAGAGTATCAGCGAGAGGAAATCTTCGGCGCTCCTGTTCCGCATTTCTCACATTCATCCCTGTGCGGGGAGAAGGACTCTTGTCGGGGAGGGCGTGCGAAGCCGACTATTCAACGGTTTCTAAGAACGGCAGGGGACCCGCCCGGTCCCATTCGTCCCATCAATCCTATTGGTCCTGTTTCGCTCGGTCCTGTTCTGCCGCGCAGACTACCGGGAGCTTGCGAGGCACAACGTCTTGGATCGTCATCCTGGCGGAGCCTTGGGCAACCAGCGCCGCCGGCCGTGCCGCCTACTCGCGCGCCGCGATGCTGTATTTCAGGATCTTGGCTTTGAGCGTGTTCCGGGCCAGTCCCAACCGCCGCGCTGCCTCACGGATTCGTCCGCCGGAAGCCTCCAGCGCACGCTCGATCAACTGCTTGTCCACCGAGGACATCACCTCGTCGTAGACGTCGCTGGTGATGTCGATCTTTCCGATCATTGGATGGATTGGAGAGGTAGCCACCTGCGGCGGGCCGGTTGCCGCTCCGGCGGGGCCAGAGAAGAACCCGTAGAAATCGGCACGGGTGATGGTGGATTCGTTCGACATCACGATGGCGCGATGGAGCGTCGCTTCCAGCTCGCGCACGTTCCCGGGCCACTCGTAGCGCAGAAAAATATCGAGGACGCCCGGCTCCAGCCGTTTGGTCTCGATCCCCAGGTCGTGGCAGATCTTTCGGATGAAATGTTCAGCCAGGACGGGGATGTCGTCCTTGCGATCGCGGAGTGGCGCCAGCACGAGCGGGATGATGTTGAGGCGATAGTAGAGATCCTCGCGGAAGGTGCCCTGCTCGATGGCTTTCTCGATGTCCAGGTTGGTGGCCGCGATGATCTTCGCGTCGGTCTTGATGGTCTGGGTTCCGCCGAGACGCTCGAACTCCTTGTCCTCGACCACCCGCAGCAGCTTGGCCTGGATGGCCAGACTGACCTTGCCGATCTCGTCGAGGAAGATGGTGCCGCCGTTGGCGAGCTCGAAGCGTCCAAGCTTGCGGCGGTCCGCGCCGGTGAAGGCTCCCCGTTCGTGGCCGAACAGCTCCGATTCCGCGAGGGTCTCCGGAAGTGCGGCGCAATTGAACTTGATGAAGGGTCCGTTCCTCCGTGGGGATACGTTGTGGATGATGCGCGCGATGAGCCCTTTGCCGGTGCCCGATTCTCCCCGCAGCAGCACGGTCGACGTTCCACTGGACGCTTTGCGGATGGAGAATTGAATGCGGGCGACGATGTCGGACTGTCCCACCACGGAGTCGAGATGCTTTTCGTGCAGCACCTCCTTGCGCAGCGACTCGTTCTCCAGGGAAAGGCGGGCCCGGGCGCTCTCCAGCTCCTCGTAGAGCCGGGCGTTCTCGATGGCGATGGCAGCCTGATCGGCGAAAGCCTCCAGGAAGTTGAGGTCCTTCTGGGAGAAGAGATGGCGGGCCTGCCGGTGATCGACGTAGATGGCTCCGGCGATGCGTTCCTTCACGATCAGCGGCACGCAGAGAACGGACAGGATGTTTTCGGCGATCACTGACTCCGACTCGTTGAACCGCTCGTCCGCTCCGGCATCTGCGGAC
>JBDSGC010000061.1:0-3394 GCA_039919215.1 Thermoanaerobaculia bacterium
CGGGTCAGTCGCCCCAGCCCGCGCGTGATCAACGACCAGAATTCGATGCGCTTGACGCCGTCGAGCATCAGCTTCTCGGTCATCAGCGGCAGGGTGATGATCTCGTCCGGAAACTGCGCGGTGAACTCGATGTTGTAGCTTCCGGTGCGATAGGCCAGGGCATTGAGCACGATGGCGCTGGCCTGACGCTCCGCCGCGCGGCTCAGCTCCCCCGGATGGAGGTACCCCAGCTCGATGAGCATGGCCCCGATCCGCCGCGACACCACCAGGCGTTCCATGGCCTGGTCGTACTGCTGCAGATTGAGCTCGCCGCTGCGCAGGAGGACCTCCGCCAGTCCCATGTCCGGGTCGGAGCTCGAGGCGTAGATGATCCTTCCTTCGTTGAAATAGACCGAGTCGTTCCGGCCGATCGCTTCCAGCGAGACGATGGCCGTCTCGCCGCTGCGCATCAGGGATCGGAACAGGTCGGGAACGGTGGTCTCGGCGAGGGTTCCCTGAATGCTCAGGCCGTCGGTCATGGCCCACGATTACATCACAACGACGGAGTGAGCCGGCAGCTCCGGCCTAGGAGTCCGCGCGGCAGAACGTCTTGGAGCGTGATCTTGGCGGAGCCTTGGGCAACCAGCGCCGCCGGCCGTGCCGGCCTACAGCGGGCTGACGCGCGTGTCCTGCACCGTGGCCACGCCGACCGCGTTCTTGGTGGTCGACTTCACCCGATACATGGCCGCGTCCGCCTGCCGGATCAGGTCATCCTTGCTCACGCCATGCGCCGGATAGGTGGCGATCCCGAAGCTGGCGCTGACGGAGATATCGATCCCCTCGCCCAGATGGAAGCCGGAGGCGATGAGCGACTTGCGCACGCGATTGGCCACGGCGATGGCCTGCTCCTGATCGGTCTGCGGCAGGATGGTGCAGAACTCATCGCCGCCGAAACGGACCACTTTGTCGATGCCTCGCACGGCAGCCAGAATGCGTTTGGCCACCTCCTGCAGCGTTCGCGAGCCGCTGAGATGGCCATAGAAGTTGTTGACCATCTTCAGGTCGTCCATATCGAGGAAGATGATGCTGAAGACCGACCCGTAGCGGCGGGCCCGCTCGATCTCCTCGTCCAGATACGCCTCGAAGAATCGCCGGTTGTACGCCTTGGTCAGGTCATCGCGCATGGCCAGATCGCGGCTTCTGGTGAGCTGATAAATGTTTCCCAGCACCGAGGCCACTGCGTGCACGTATTGGGCGACCTTGACCACGGCCTCCTCGCCGATTCGATCCGACTTGGTGATGGGGACACGGATGACGCCGACCAGATCGTCGCCCACCTGAAGGGACATGATGATGGTGCCCATCGAGGCGTCCGCGGCGAAGGACTGTCCCGACGCCAGCGCCCTCTGCAGCAGTTCCGGTGGGACGCCCGGGAGGAACTCCCCGCTGTCGTCCGTAACGTCATCGTTGGTGAAGCTGACCACGTAGCGCTCCAGCCTGGGGTCATGCAGAAAGAGCGTGCCCCTTTCCAGCCCGAGAATCCCGAGCACCGTCAGCGTGATGCGTTCCGAAACCATGGAGGCCTCGGACATCGACATCAGCTCATGGATCTGATTGAGGTACGCCACCTCGCTCTGGAGCGCCGCGGCGTGGACGATGGTCTCGGCCAGATCGATGGCAAACGAAAGGTAGTCGCCGGGCGACTGGAGGAAGACCGCCCGCTCCGTCCACAGCTCGCCCTGCCGGCGTTCCGAGCGTTCTGCTGCCCCGGTCAACACCACCCGCACCACGCTTTTTCCCGCGGGCCGGGAGGTGGTCATCCCCTCTCCAGAATCGATGACAACGATCCTGGTGCCCTCGCGTTCCGGGCCGGAGTCCACGAAAAGAAACTCCGGACAGGCGGACCGAAGTCGATCCGTCAGACGTGCGTCTCCGCTGAAAACCCCGATGACTGGTTGGGACAAGTGCGGCGATTTTACAATGCGCACGGCCATCATGCGCATTCTCCAGATTCTCCTTCCCGGCAGCTCCGCCTACGAACGCAAATCGCAGCGGGTCGATGCCGCCGCGCTGAGCGGTTCCCACGAGGTTCTGACCGCCTCAGACCTGAGCGGAATTCCGAGCGCGGATCTAATCCATCTCTATGCTCCGGCACAGATCGCCGGGCGGCGTTTACGGGGGCTGGCTCTGCCTTGCGTCACCAACGCCGCGCTCACGCAGTCTCGCATTCCGTGGTTGCGCGCTTCATCGCCGGTGACCGTCATTTCACCGCTGCCCGCGGCCGGAGTGGCCGTTGTGCCGGAGGGGGTCGAGGAGCGGTATTTCGACGAGCCGGGGGAAAGGAGCACAGACGGAAGTGTCGGTGCCACAGCGCCCTCAACGGTGGGAGGTTCTTCGACTGAGGCCGGCCGGCCACGGGTCGTCGGGAGCTTCGACCGCCCCGCCCTCCGTGGCCTCGTCGAACAGACCGCCGGGCGCCTGCATCGGTTTCGGGAGGATGTCTCCTGGCACCTCTTCGACCGTGATCCGACACCCGCGGACTTCGACCATCTCGACGCCTGGGTCGATCCGGCCACCGACCCTTTTGACCTCGACGGCTTCGTGGCAGAAGCGCTGGTGCGGGGTCTACCCGTGGTAGCGGCAAGGACGCCCATCAACACTCTGAGGCTGGAAAACGGGCGGACCGGCTGGCTCGTCCCGGCAGACGATCCCAACGAGCTCACTCATGCCATACTGAGCGCGCTTTTCAAGCCGGAACTGGGTCAAAACAAAATCTCAGCAGTGAAGCAGACGAGGTCGAAGTTCCGGCCTCGTCAGAGACTTCGTGTCCTGATCCCGCTCTACGAAGCATTACGCCCATGATCGATCTCGAGACCCTCCCAAACGCCCAGCGCCGTGCCCTCGAACTGGTTCGGGAAATCGCGGCGGAGAAAGACTGCCGGCCCTTCCTCGTCGGAGGTCCGGTTCGCGATCTTCTGCTGGGACGGGAGGCCATCGACGTCGATCTCACGCTCGAGGACGGCGCCAGTTCGCTGGCTCGAAACCTGGCCAAGCGGGTGAACGGCCGAGTCCGCTCTTTTCCTCAGTTCCTCACCTACAAGGTCACTGCGGCGGGACTGCCGGACATCGATATCGCCACGGCGCGCAAGGAACGTTATCGCCAGCCAGGCGCTCTTCCCACCGTCACGGCAGGCCGGCTGAAAGACGATCTGTTCCGCCGCGATTTCTCCGTCAACGCCATTGCCTTCGATATCCTCACCGGCGAGTTGCACGACCCTACCGGCGGAGAGGGCGACCTGGACGCACGACAGGTGCGGGTGCTTCACGATGGCAGCTTTGTCGACGACCCCACACGTGTCTTCCGGGCCCTTCGGCTGGCCGGCCGGCTCGGGTTTACGCTCGAGAAGAACACCGA
>JBDSGC010000062.1:0-4972 GCA_039919215.1 Thermoanaerobaculia bacterium
GGAAGACCGCGCCGGAGCGATCAAGTTTCCCTTCCAGCAGCACGGAGTCGAGCGTGTCGCCCTCTTCAATCTTCAGGAGGAGCGAATGTTCCGGCAGGACAGCAGTCGCCGGCGCCAGATCCCGGTAGTTGAGGGAGGGAACCGCCGAGGCAAGGGCCAGCGCCGACGCTGGTTTCGGCGCTTGCGGAGCGGCAACGGCGGCGAGGATGAACGGGATGGCGACCGGAACGACCGCGGCGACGTAGGCACCCGGTTTTCTGATCAGTCCGCCCAGAACTTGCCCGATGGCGAGAAGTTTCTTCATCAGACTGGACTCCGACCGTAGACGAGGGACGGAACGATTGGATCGTACCACGCGACCTCGGGACACCGGACGCGCCATGGGAATGCGCCGACTCGCTCCGATTCTCACGCCCGCCACCCCCTTCTCAACACAATCGGAAATGCCTAGTGACCCGCCGGCTCCATCGAAAGAACCTGCATCGGAGCTTTCTGGGTGTCGTCGATCAGCGGATCGGCTTTATGGAACGATGGCGGAACCATGAACTGGCTCGCGGCGATCTGAGGCGTCGATTCGATCGAGGTCACCAGCATCTCGCGAATCTGGCTGACCGAGCGACTGACTCCCAGCTTCGACCCGGCGGTCGCGTGGTTGTTGACGGTCGTCAGCTGCACCGTTTGTCTGAGGGCAAACCCTTTGATCTTCGTGTTTTCGGCCGACAGAAGCTCGTCCATGGAAGCATTTCCGGTGTTGAGCACTCCCCCTGAGAGAAAGGTCTCGCCGACGTCGCCAAACGCCATCGTCGTCCACTTATCGATCAGGGTGTGAACTGTCTGCGTCAGGGGCAATGTGCCGAAGTTCACGGTGATCTGGTAATCGATCGCCAGACGATAGTGATCGGTAGGGATTCCGGCGATCACCGGGTGGTCGGACATCGGTGTCATCTCGATTTTCTGGTTGCTGATGTTGATTTTCGTCGCGCCTAGGGCGCTGGCGACCGCGGCGGCGTTGATCTCAGCGAAGGACTTCTTCAACGGGTCGACGAAGGTCAGGGTGCGGGAGCCGTTGCTGGTGATGACGAAGGTTCCCGGCGGGTAGAGGTCGCCCGAGAGGAACTCGACCCGGGAGCGCGCTCCGTCGATTACCGCGCGCCCGGAGCATTCCGTGGGGCGGCTGCCATCCATATCCGACTGCGTGGTCTGGCGAAATTCGTACTTGATTCCTGCTGAAGCACTCCCCGCCACGAACAGCAACACCACCACCGCCACCAAGCTCTTCTGCATGAAATCCTCTCGTTGAGGTACTGAGTATAACTCGTGATTGGGGGAAATACGACGTTTGGGGGTGGGGTTTGGCAGCCCATGCAATTTCGAACCTTCCTGAGCATGACGATCTGCGCCGCCTTTTTCGCTGTACCAGCCATGGCGGCAAGGCCTGACCGCCGCGACTCGCTGGACGAGGTCATCAAGCGCGTCCAGGCGCAGCAGAAGCAGACCCGAACCATCCAGGCGGATTTTCGCCAGATGAAAACCGTGGCTCTGCTTTCGAAGCCGGAGACCTCCAACGGCAGGTTTGTTTACTCTGCTCCCAACAGCGTTCTGTGGTCGTACGACGCACCCAAGCGGGTGCAGATGTTGATCGCCAGCGGAATGCTCACCACGTACTACCCCGACCTGAACAAGGCCGAAAAGATCGAGGTGAAGGGTTACCAGGACCGCATCTTCAAGTACATGGGTGCCAGCGGCGCCATCGATGACCTGGCCGCATTCTTCAACTTCACCTTTTCGAACGTAGCCGACAAGCCGGAGTACGTTCTCGATCTCGAGCCGAAGTCCAAGGGGATCGCGAAACGGGTCAAGCACATCAAGATCTGGATCGATAAGAAAACCTCGTTCACCACGAAGTTTGAATACACCGAGGCGGACGGCGATCTGACGCGGTACGAGTTCTCGAACGTCCGGATCAACCAGCCGGTCGAGCAGGGACGATTCACCCTCGCGCTTCCGAAAACGGTGCGCGTCGAACAGATGAAGCTGCAGTAGCGGCGGCCGAAGTTGACTGAGCCGCGCCTCCGATTTCGTCTTCTGGCAACCGACGGTCCGGCGCGCCGAGGCGAGATCACTACCGCTCACGGCACCATCCAGACTCCGGTCTTCATGCCGGTGGGCACTCTGGCCTCGGTCAAGAGCCTGACCACCGAGCAACTGACGCGGCTCGGCAGCGACGACGCCGGGCCGGAGATCATCCTCAACAACACCTACCACCTGATGCTGAGGCCGGGAGTGGAACTGCTGAGTCAGATCGGCGGCGTCCATCGGCTGATGGGTTGGAACCGCTCGGTCCTGTCAGATTCAGGAGGGTTTCAGGTCTTCTCGCTTGCCTCGATTCGCAAAGTCCGCGAAGAGGGAGTGGAGTTCCGCAGCCACCTCGACGGCTCCGCGCACTTCCTGTCGCCGGAAACCTCCATCGAGATCCAGACGCGGATGGGTGTGGACATCGCCATGGCGTTCGATGAGTGCCCCGCCTCCGGTCTGTCACGGGAGGAGGTGGAACGATCTCTGGCCATGACGCACCGGTGGGCGGAGCGCTCGTTCCGTGCCCGCACCGGCGCGCCGGCACTGTTTGGAATCGTGCAGGGCGGCATCTACCCCGAACTGCGGAAACGGAGCGTGGAGGAGATCAGCGCGATCGACTTCGAGGGAATGGCCATCGGCGGCGTGTCGGTCGGGGAAACCAAGGAGCAGATGTTTGAGGTCGTGGATTTCACCGCGCCCCTGCTGCCAAAGGATCGTCCTCGCTACCTAATGGGAGTGGGAACGCCGGAAGACCTCGTAAACGGTGTTGCGGCGGGAATCGACATGTTCGACTGCGTCATGCCGACGCGGAACGCGCGGAATGGCACTCTTTTCACAAGTTCAGGAAAGATCTCCATCAAGAACGCCCGCTTCGCTGCCGACCCCGGTCCCATCGATCCGGCGTGCGGATGCGCCACCTGCCGGACGGTATCGCGGGCCTATCTGCGTCACCTCTATGTCAACAGCGAGATTGCGGCCTCGGTGTACAACACCATCCACAATGTCTCGTTTTACCTTGACTTGATGCGAGGGATTCGGCAATCTATCGCGTCCAATTCATTCGGGGCGTTCCGCGAGACCTTCCTGTCGCGGCTCCAGGGTGGCCAGTCAGCATGAGCGCCGGCCACCCGATTCAGCGACGAACCAAACCACAATGATGATGATTGCTCTGCTTCAATCCGCCGGCAACAGCTCCCTGAGCGCGTTGCTGATGAATTTCCTGCCGATCGCGGCCATTTTTCTCGTTTTCTACTTTCTGGTCATCGCCCCTGCAAACAAGCAGCGGCGCAAGACGCAGGAAATGCTGGGCTCGCTGAAGAAGGGCGACCGGGTGGTCACTTCGGGCGGGATTTACGGGACGATTCAGAGCGTTGAGCCCGAAGTCGTCTACCTGAAGATTGCAGAAAATCTCAGGATCAAGGTGGCCCGTTCTGCGGTCACCGGTTTGAGCGGCGATGCGGCTGAGTAACCGGTCGCTCTCCTGGAGGAACTCTTGAACACCAATCTTGTGTGGAAGCTCGCGCTCATCGCGCTGGTGCTGATCGTTTTCACGGTCGTGCTGATCCCCGGAGTGATCTCCGATGAGCCGATTCGCCGCGGACTGGACCTGAAGGGCGGAACGCATCTGGTGATGCGCGTCAATGTCGGCGACGCCACGAGACTGGAAGTCGATCAGGCTGCGGAAGCGCTGAAGAATCAGTCGAAGAAGACCAATCTTCCGATTCCGACCACGCGGCGGACCGATGATGCGACCTTCCTGGCCATGCCGCCGGCTGGTGTGGGCACGACCGAATACGAAAGGATCGCCAAAGACTTTCTGCCGACCTTCGATCTGTCGCGCACCCCTGAGGGCGCGATGCAGTTCCGGATGAAGTCGGTGGCCATGAGCACGCTGGAGCGCGACACCGTGGCGCACTCGGTGGAGACGATCGACAACCGCGTCAACGCCCTCGGCGTGACCGAGCCCTACATTGCGCCCGAGAGCGGCAATCGCATCATCATCCAGTTGCCGGGCGTGGACGATCCGGCGCGCGTCAAAGACATCATCAAGACCACGGCCATGCTGCAGTTCCGGCTGGTGGAGGGCGAAGCAGCCTCCGACGTGAACACCGTCCTGGCCAGCGTCTCACCGAGCATGAAGAACGAGGTGGATGTCATCCCCGGAACGCGCGAAGACGCCCTCGGTCGCGCGGCAGGGACGGAGTTCTATGCCGTGCGCAAGGTCGTCCCGGTCACGGGCACGGACCTCAAGAACGCACGCGTGCAGAAGGGGCGCCTTGGAGAGCCGAACGTCGGCTTCTCGCTGACTCCTGACGGCGCACGCAAGTTCGGTGAGCTCACCGGCAACAACGTGAACCGCCGGCTGGCCATCGTCCTGGACAACAAGGTGGTGTCGGCGCCAAAGATCAACAGCCGCATCGATGACCAGGGAGTGATCGAGGGCAGCTTCACCACGCAGCAGGCCTCCGATCTTTCTCTGGTGCTGCGCAGCGGCTCGCTGCCTGCGTCGCTGACCACGCTGGAAGAGCGGACGGTCGGACCATCGCTTGGCCGCGACTCCATCCGCCAGGGCATCCTGGCGTCCCTGATCGGTTTCGTCGCGCTGATCGTAGGCGTGCTCCTGTACTACCGCGGCGCGGGCGTCAACGCCGTGCTTGCCCTGTTCCTCAACCTGGTGATCCTGCTGGGAATGATGGCCATCTTCCACGCCACGCTGACGCTGCCGGGGATCGCCGGCATCATCCTGACGCTGGGCATAGCGGTGGATTCGAACGTGCTGGTGTTCGAGAGGATCCGCGAGGAGTTGCGGGAAGGCAAGGCTGTGCGTGCGGCGATCGAGAACGGGTTCGCCCGCGCCTTCGGAACGATCATCGATACCCACATGACCACCATCATC
>JBDSGC010000063.1:0-10493 GCA_039919215.1 Thermoanaerobaculia bacterium
GCGGCGCTCCGCTTTTCGATCGCCGTTCTCCACTGACGCTCGAACAACTGCAGGAGCTGATGCGTCAGGAGTTGTGGTTGCTGCCGTCGTACCGGCCCATCCTCGTCGATCTCACATCCGAAGAAACCGCGCCGCTGATTCAGGAGGCGCTCGAGCGCGGATTCCACATCGTGCTCGCCAACAAGAAGCCGCTCGCCGTTCCGCAGATCGAGTACGACCGCCTGATGCAGACGGCGCGCGAGCGCGGACTCTCCATCCGCTATGAAGCCACGGCGGGCGCCGGACTTCCCGTGCTCGATACGCTGGCCAAACTGCAGGAGGCCGGCGACCGCGTCACCACCATCCTCGGCTGCTTCTCCGGCACACTGGGGTTTCTCATGACCGCGCTCGAAGACGGGACGCCGTTCGCCGATGCGGTCCACAACGCCTGGAAGCTGGGATACACCGAGCCCGATCCGCGAGACGACCTTTCGGGCATGGACGTCGCCCGCAAGGCGCTGATCCTCGCCCGGAGCCTGGGCATGCGCGCCGAGCTGTCCGACATCGCGGTCGAACCGTTGTTCGGCGCGGAAGCCGACGATTCCGATCCGGCCACGTTCGTCAGCAATCTGCGCGCACTCAACGAGGACTTCTCGGAACGGATCGAGCGGGCGCGCCGCGCGCGGAAAGTCCTGCGTTACGTCGCCAGCATCTCGCGCCGCTCCATCCGCGTGGGGCTGGAAACGGTCCCCGCAGACTCGCCGATGGGAGCGCTGCGCGGCACCGCAAACCAAGTGGTCATCCACTCGCGCCGCTACGCAACCAACCCACTCATCGTGACCGGACCGGGCGCCGGCGCCGACGTCACCGCGTCGGGCGTGCTCAACGACATCGTGGCCATCACGCTGGAAGAACGAAGAAAACGTTAGAGGGCGATTTTCCCCTCACTAAGATGAGAGGCGTTCCTTCGACGCAGCAGGCCCCTCATCCCCGCTTCGCGGACCTTCTCCCCGTGTGCGGGGAGAAGGACACTCGAAGAGGAGGCTCCCGTTTCTCACCATCAATGGCTGCGTCACGCGCAGCGCCCCGCCTCAGGATGACGGGCCCGGCATTCGCCTCATTGCCGCATCGCGCCGCTCAGCTTCGCTACGTTCGCTTCGCTCAAAAACAGGGAGCGCATGTTCATCGAAATCGAAGGCGGCTGGGTGAACGCGACTGAGACGAAAATCGTGGCGGACGCTTTGCGAACCAACGCCGCCGGCCGTGCCGGCCTGCCCTCACTCCGTCCGGACCTGCAGCGTGCGCTTGTAGATGTCGATGATGGACATGATCAGCGAGAACACCACCGGTCCGATGACCAGTCCGACGAAGCCGAAGGCCTGGATTCCGCCGAGGATGGAGAAAAGCAGGGGGATGGCGGGAAGCTCCGCTTTCCCTTTCATCACCCAGGGCCGGACGACATTGTCGACCACGGAGACGACCAGCAGTCCCCAGAGCAGAAGAAAAATCGGAGCCCAGTAACCGCGATCGCCTGACGATGCGCTGATGAAGAGGTAGACCGTGGCTGGAACCCAGATCACCGCGGCGCCGACCATCGGAAGCAATCCGAGAATGGTGGCCACCGCGCCCCAGAACGCGGCGCCGGGAACGCCGGTGATGGCCAGCCCGATCCCGGTGGCCACACCCTGAGCCAGCGCGCTGAAAATCTGCCCTCGGAAGGTTGCGTCGATCACTTCCTTGAGCTTCTCGCTGAACTCGCGATCGTAGCGTTCCGGCAGAGGCGACAGGGCGGCGAGCTCCTTGAGAATCGCTTCGCCCTCCACATAGAAAAAGTAGGCTGCCAGCAGAACGAGCGCGAGCTCCAGAAAGAGGCCGGCAATCCCTCCGAGCAGCAGCGCGCTGTGCGATGCGACCCATGCCGGCACGGCGCGCGCCACCGGGAGCAGCAGCCGCTCAGGGCTGAGCGTGGCGGGATCGAACGTTGGAGCAATTCTGCGAATCCACTGCAGCCGTGATGTCAGGTCGATCCGATGGAGCATCTTCTGCGCATCGACCGATTGCAGGCGCTGGATCACGGAGCCGGACTGCTGCGCGAGAAGAACGCCGACGATCGTGAACGGAATGACCACCAGCAGGGTCACCCCGATGAGCATGACCACCGCCGACCGGGCTGGCTTCCCCTGCATGCGATCGCGCAGGCGGCGGTAGGTGGGAAAGGTCAACGTGACCAGAATCGCGCCGAGCAGGATCGCGGTGATGAACGGGCGGACGATGATGAAGGCCACCACCAGCAGCGCGATCGCCAGCAAGCCGAAGAAAATGATGCCGGTCAGCCGCCATTCGCGCCGCTCCGGTCGTCGTGCTGCTTCCGAGTCCTCGCTCATGGGGTTGATTTGTACCATCCCTGCATGTGGACCGGAACTTCGTAGTTTGGCCGGCCCCGTCGTGCCGAGGTCTTGAAGGACCTTCGACAGAAGGCAACCGCGCCGGGACTGAAATGCCGGTGAGATCGAGAAGCTGCGTTCAACTTCCGGGCTAGAATCCCACCCCCATGCCCGACCGCGACAAATTGATCCTCGTCTCCTCCAACCCGAACAAAGGCATCGAGGCCGAGAGGATCCTCGGACAGCCAGTGTTGCGGGTCTCCATCAACCTGCCGGAGATTCAGGCCGCTACGGTTGAAGACATCACCCGCTACAAACTGGAGATCGCCAGAACCAAGGGCTACAAACGTCTCGTCGTGGAGGACGTATCCCTCGGCTTCGAAGAGCTGGGAAACTTTCCCGGCCCCTACGTGAAGTGGCTGCTCGAGGCTGCCGGCGGTCAGGGTCTGGCCGCCATCGCCTACGCCCTCAACAACCGCAAAGCGAAAGCGCAGTGCTGCGTCGCCTACTGGAACGGCTCGGAGGGAAAGATCTTTCTCGGGGAGTGCTCGGGTGAGATCCTGGTGGAGCCACGAGGCGAGACGGTGTTCGGATGGGATGCCTGGTTCCAGCCCGCCGGTGGCGATCAGACATTCGCCGAGATGTCTGACGACCAGAAGGATGCGGTTTCGCACCGCGGCGAGGCCTACCGAAAACTTGCCGCGCACCTGCTGACCGAACAGAGTGCCCCGTCCGCGGGACAGTCCTGAGTCCACGCGAGGACACCCGCCAAACCAATCCTCAGGTCCCTGCGTATAACTGATTGAAATCAGGGACTCTTGCCGCATCGCCCCTTGGCAGGAGCTTTGAACCGATGATGGCAGCCTTGGAGAATCCGAGGCGCAGTCGAAAGGACACCCAAATGTGGGTTTACGACGGCGACGAGTGGATCGACGAAAACGCAACGACCCCGGAAGTGAAATCTGAGAACACGAACCCGCAGCGGGAGGAGTTCTATCCTGAGCTCCAGGTGATCGAAGTGGAGATCGTCCCGCCGACGCGCACGCAGTACATTCCGATGCTTCCGCTCCACTGATCCTTCTCCCTGACTCTCAGCGACGAAACGCCGCGCCCCATGGCGCGGCGTTTTGATTTTGTGGCGGGCGCCCTTCGCGCTTCTAGCTAGGAGCCTGCGCGGCAGAACGTCTTGGAGCGTGATCTTGGCGGAGCCTTGGGCAACCAGCGCCGCCGGCCGTGCCGGCCTACCCCGACTCGCGCAGCCAGCGCTCGATCGCTTCGATGGCGCGATCGTTCTTGAAGTTGTACCAGCCCCGTTCCAGAGCCCGATCGAGAGAGAGGGCCTGGCGAAACTCTTCGGGCGACTGAACCGCGGTTTCGAGGCGCTGACGCTGCGGAGGTTCGAGCGCCACCGTGAAGGCGCGACGATCGGCCTCGTCGGAAACCGGCGTGCGTGCCGGGACGCGGCGAAAACGAGGAAGTGCCAGCGCGGCGCCGCCCCGCACATCGACGACCTCGCCGCTTTCGGTATCGAGGTAGTGCGCGATCTGCCCGGAGTCATCGAGGAAGGCCACGGTCAGACCCTCGATGTCGACGTCGATCCCGGCGGACGACCGAAGCGGGACCGGTTTCTCCACCGGCGTGACCACCACCGGCTTTCCCCAGCCACTGCTGCGCGCGAGGAACTCCTGTTCGCGCCCCGCGGCGTCCTCTTTCCTCCGGCGATTCCAACCGCGCCAGATCAGCCGGATCTTCTGCATCAGGGTGGGCATGTCAGCGGATGATATCTTCGTAGGAGTATGAGTCAGGACCGGCTCGATGAGAGCCTGAACATCGATCAGCTGCCGGCCCGCGACATCGTGCGCATCATCCAGGAGCAGGATGCGCTCGTTCCCGCGGCGGTGGCCGCCGAAGCCGACCGCATCGCCCGGGCCATCGACCTGATCGCGGAACGGATCGCGCACGGCGGTCGCCTGGTGTATGTCGGAGCAGGAACCAGCGGCCGGATCGCCATGCTGGACGCGGCCGAGCTTCCTCCCACCTTTGGTGTTGATCCCTCACTGGTCAGCGTGATGCTCGCCGGCGGATCGACCGCCTTCCTCAATGCAGTGGAGGGGGCGGAAGACGACGAAGAGGCCGGAATCGCGGAGATCAACCAGCGAGTGAGCGGCGAGGACGCGGTCATTGGAATCGCCGCGTCGGGAACCACGCCGTACACCGTCGCCGCCATCCGTCGCGCCAACATGCTCGGGGCTCTGACCATCGCCGTGACGTCGGTGGTCGGATCGCCTCTGGCCGCGGAAGCGGACATCGCCATCACCCCGCAGACCGGCCCCGAGGTCATCATGGGCTCCTCGCGAATGAAGAGCGGCTCCGCGCAGAAGCTCGTCCTCAACGCAATCTCCACCGGCGTGATGATCCGTCTGGGCAAGGTCTATTCGAATCTGATGACGGAGATGCCGTCAACGAATGAGAAGCTGCGCGCCCGCGCGGTGCGCATGGTGGAGTTGGTCGCGAACGTTCCACGCACCATCGCCGCGCAGGCAGTCCGCGACGCCGGCGGTGAGGTCAAGCTGGCCTCTGTGATTGCGCGCAGGAAGATCGGTGCCGAAGAGGCGCGCGGTCTGCTCGCTCGCCACCAGGGCAACCTACGCAAGGCATTGGAGTCGTGATGGTCGCTGCACCGTGGAGAGAATGGCCTGCATGAGGCGCTCGCTATACGGCCGGGCCTTCGTCGGAGGCCGCCTTCGCGAAGGGACACTGATCACCATCGATGAGAATGTCATCACCGATGTCCGCGAGGCGGTCTCCGCGCCACCGGACGCCTCTCCGGTTCACGGGGTCATCCTTCCCGGCTTCATCGACGTGCATGTTCATGGCGGTGACGGCTCGGACTTCATGGACGGCAGCGAGGAGGCGGTGGCGCGGGTGACCGCCTTCCACGCCGCAAAAGGAACGACCGCAGTGGCGGCCACCACACTCTCCGCCTCGCCGCAGGATCTCCACGCGGCCGTCTCCGCGATCTCCCGTGTGTCCAGTCTGCGCGCTCCGGCGGCGGCGGAGATCTGCGGAATTCACCTGGAAGGGCCCTTCATCAACCTGGCCCGTGCCGGGGCACAGGATCCCTCCTCGATCCGGCCTGCCGACATTCACGAACTGACGTCGCTGCTCGACCTCGCGCCGGCGTTGCGCTGGATGGTCACTCTGGCGCCCGAACTGCCGGGCGCGCGTCCGCTCATGGAGCACTTTCGTGATCGCGTGCTGTTTTCGGTCGGCCATACCGCTGCTGACTACGCGGAGGTCATCGCTGCCCTGGAATGGGGGGCCGGTCACTTCACGCATCTCTTCAACGCCATGACTGGAATCCAGCATCGCGCTCCCGGCGCGGTGGGGGCGGCGTTTGTCTCGACGGAGGCGACGGCGGAGCTGATCGCTGACGGCATCCACGTTCATCATGCAGTGCTCCGCATTGCCGCGCTGGCCATGCCGAACCGCATCGCTTTGATCTCCGATGCGGTGCGTGCCACCGGGATGCCGGAGGGACGCTACAAGATTTACGAGCAGGAATTCGTGGTGTCCGAGGGAGCGGCGCGCCTGGCGAACGGTGCACTCGCCGGAAGCGTTCTCACCATGCAGCAGGCCGTGTGCAACATGGTGGAACTGGCCGGTCTGCCGCTCGAGCTGGTGGTGCCCATGGCCACGGAAGTCCCTGCGCGCATCCTGAAGGTGCACGAGCGGAAGGGGAAAATCGCGCCCGGCTACGATGCCGATCTGGTAGTGCTCACCGACCGTCTGACTGTGGATCGCGTGCTCGTTCGCGGAAGGGAGCTCACATGATGTGGCCGGCCGCGTCAGCGCCCGTCCATCATTCGCGCCTCCCATGATCTGGACCCAATTTCCTGACTACGAGAGCCTCTCGTCCGACGCCGCGAATCGCATGCTCGCGGCGGTCCGCGAGAATCCTTCGATGGTTCTCGGCCTGCCGACGGGGCGGACTCCGGTAGGAATGTACCAGCGGGTGGTCGAGCAGTGCGGGAGCCAGTATCACTGCTTCCAGAATGTCTCCACCTTCAACCTGGACGAGTATGTCGGCATCCCGCGGGAGCATCCCGGAAGCTACCTTACGTTCATGAAGAAGCATCTGTTCGATGCCATCGACATCCGTCCTTCGAACGCGCATGTTCCCGACGGCTCCCGCGCCGATCTCCAGGCCGAATGCGCCGCGTACGAAGGGTTCATCAGCGCGGCGGGCGGGCTGGGGCTGACCTTTCTGGGACTGGGATCGAACGGTCACATTGCCTTCAATGAGCCGGGAACATCGTTCGCGTCGAGGACGCGAGTGGTCACCCTCACCGATTCCACGCGGGCAGCCAACGCCGCGCTCTTTCCGGACGGGCGTGTTCCCACGCACTCCATCACCATGGGAATCGCCACCATCATGGAGTCGCGCGAAATCGTGTTGATGGCCAGCGGCGCGGCCAAGCAACCTGCGATCGACCGCCTGCGCTCTGGAGTGATCTCCGAAGATTTTCCCGCCAGTGCGTTGTGGGGTCACCCCCGGGTGACCGTGCTGGTGGCATGAGCCGGCACGGCCGGCGGCGCTGGTTGCCCAAGGCTCGGCCAAGATCACGCTCCAAGACGTTCTGCCGCGCGGGCTGCTCCAATCCGATCTGCGGGCACCGTTCTCGCTTCCGACTCCCAGCACCGCCCATGCCCGATGAAGCTGTCAAACGCCGCCCCATCCTCGGCCTGCTCGCACTCTTCGCACTCTTCATGTCCTACCGCATCTTCGTGGTGTACACGATTCGAGTGGGCGAGTGCCGGCCGAAGCCGGTCGATCCTTCGCTTCGCACAGCGACGCGAAATGAGGGCGGCCAGATCGTCACCTTTCCCGATCGAGAGGGATACCCGCGGCAGCCGAAGCCTCTCACCATCCTGACGTACAACATCGAAGGGCATGACGAGCTCTACGATGGAGCGCACGCCGCGAAGATCGCCGAGACCATTCGACTGCTCAAGCCGGATATCGTGGGGCTGCAGGAAGTCCATCGCGGAACCTGGCAGGTACGATTCCGCGACCAGTTCGGGGAGATCCAGCGCCAGACCGGCTTGCGCGGATTGTTTGCGCCCAGTTACAAGAGCCTGGGGGGCGAGTTTGGAAACGCCATCCTCACCCGGGGAGACATCCTCTCCACCACCATCCATCCACTTCCCAGTGTGGGTGAGCCGCGAAGCGTCATGGAGTCTGTGGTCCGCATCGACGGCGCATTGTTGAACGTGTACGTTACGCACCTCACGGCCTGGGGATCGCTCAAGAGCAAGGATCGCGGCGAGCAGCTGGAATGCCTGGCCAAACACGTGCGGACCAGCCGTTATCCCTTCATCCTCCTGGGCGACTTCAACGCGCCGCCGGACTATGAGGAGATCGCGCGCTTCAGCAAACTCAATACGGCTCAGCTGGTGGGACGCGACATCATCCTCACCCATCCGCTGATGCATCGGCGCATCGACTACATCTTTGCCGACTACGGCTGGCAGATCGTCAACGCGCGTGCCGTTCCGACCGGATCGTCGGATCACTACCCTGTCATCGCACAGATGTTCTGGAGCCAAACCTGATGTTGAAGCTCGAAAAAAGCAGCAAGGGGACCCACACCGTACGGATCTCGCTCATCGCCCTGATGGCCATGGTCCTCGTCATCGTCCTGCTGACCATCCTGCTGTGGTCTGCGGAGCGAGGAGCCGATGCGCATCTGAACGTCAAGAACGCCGGCGACTTCAACGCGCTTCTCCCGTCGATCGTGGGGCTGACGCAGGGGAGTCTCGAAGGTGGTAACTCCGTCGAGCTACTCGAAAACGGCGACCAGTTCTTCCCGCGACTACTCTCCGACATCGCTGCCGCCAAACAGAGCATCCACGTCGAGTCGTACATCTGGTGGACCGGGGACATCTGCGACCAGCTGGCTGCAGCGCTGGCAACCAAAGCACGAGAAGGAGTGGAAGTCCGACTGATGGTGGACGCATCCGGCGGTCACAAGATGGACTCCAAGCTCGACAAACTGATGAAGGACTCCGGTGTCCAGGTCCGGAAGTTCCATCCCGTCACTCTCAGCAACCTCGGGCGCCTGAACAATCGCGACCACCGCAAGGAAGTGGTCATCGACGGTCATACCGGTTACCTCGGTGGCTACGGCTACGCCAAGGAGTGGACCGGTCAGGCCCAGGACAAAGATCACTGGCGCGACACCGGAGTACGCGTGGCGGGGCCCATCGTCAACCGGTTGCAAGCCGCGTTCTGCGAGAACTGGATCGAGGAGACCGGCGAGATCGTCGCCGGAGAGAAATACTTCCCCAAGCCGACCGTTCAGGGAAACACGCAGGCGCATCTGGCCTACACCTCACCGACTGGCGGAGTCTCTTCTGTGCAGGTCCTCTACTACCTGGCGATCAAGGCAGCCCGCAAGCAGATCATCATCCAGAACCCCTACATGCTTCCGGACAGTGACGCCATCGAGGCCTTCGGCGAAGCGGTTCGCCGCGGTGTAGATGTAAGGATCATGGTGCCGGCCGCCACAGCGACCGACAGTCCGATCGTGCAGCACGCCAGCCATCACCTCTACGGTCAGCTGCTCCAGCGCGGAGTGAAGATCTGGGAATACAAGAAGACGCTGCTCCATCAGAAGATCATCATCGTGGACGGCACGTGGTCCTGCGTGGGATCCACAAATTTCGACCGGCGGGCCCTGCAGCTCAACGATGAAATCAGCATGGGGATCCTCAGCACGGAACTGGCTGCCAGCCTCCGCGCGGCATGGGACGACGACATGAAGTCGGCCGAACCGGTGGACTACGACCGGTGGCATCATCGCGGGTTGTGGCACAAAGCAAAGGATGGACTGGCATACTTGGCCAGCTCGCAGCTGTAGAACCGGCCCCGGATGACCGGGCGGGAGTCGAGCTCGAGCGCCGCATGCGATGGTGACCTTACCGGCCGAAGGCAGCTGGTCTCTTCAGGCGTTGTCCGATGAGGACCACGTCGCCGCTCTCGCTTTTCTGCGTCGCGATCCCCTGATCAACGTGTACCTGATTTCCAGGCTGATCGAAGAGCGTTTCGCATCGTCGGCGCAGATGGTTCAGGTCCGCTACCGTGGGGACATCGTGCTGGTGGCCTCTCTAGCCACGAACATCGTGCTGGGAGCCGACCCTCTGATCCCCGAGGACATCACGCACGGGGCCATTGCCATCGTTGCCGAACGCATCCTCACCCGGATGCTGCCGGTCCGGGCCATCATCTCGCCGGCCACCCTGGTCGAGGCGCTCTGGAGGCGACTGGGGGCCCGGCTCGACCCACCGACCGTGGTTCGACTCAACCAGCCGGTGTATTCCAATCGTGGACGACTGGATTTCCCCGACCTGACCGACGCTCGCTACTCGATCATTCGCGATCTCGAAGCGCTGGTTCCTGCCTGCGCTGCCATGCACCACGAAGAGGTGGGCATCGACCCCATGGAGCGGGATGCGGTCGGCTACCGCGACCGGGTGCGCGACCTCATCAACAAAACGCGCTCTGTCATCCGTGTCGACGAAGGGACCATCGTGGCCAAGTGCGAGTACTCCGCGATTACGTCCGATTGCGTCCAGCTCATGGGCGTCTGGACCAACCCGGCCTTTCGCCGCCGCGGTTACGCACGGAGCATGTTGCGTGAAGTCTGCGGCCACCTGGCGCGACGGGGAAAGGTGGTCACGTTGTTCGTCAACGATTTCAACCATCCGGCGATCCAGCTCTACGAGTCGCTGGGCTTCGAGCGGATCGGCGTCAACCGCGCATTGATTTGGTAGGGGGGGCGCTCGCGACCATCGCCGCTTCCCCGCCGCTCCCCGACGACCGGCCCGAACATTGCACAATTCTCGTCCGTCTGACCGCACGCGGCTTCCGTCGCTGCGTCGGACGCAGGAGGTAGAACATGCCGGAAGTAGGCACCGTCAAATGGTTCAACAACGATAAGGGTTTCGGATTCATCAAACGGGATACCGGCGAGGACGTTTTCGTGCATCACACCGCGATCCAGTCCTCCGGCTACCGCACGCTCAACGAGGGTGACCGCGTCGAGTTCGACGTCAAGCAGGGCCCCA
>JBDSGC010000064.1:0-6056 GCA_039919215.1 Thermoanaerobaculia bacterium
ATGATCTGGAATGTCTTGTGGATGACCGGAGTCAGGCAGCAGAACCCGATCTTTCCACCGCGGTCGATCATCTTCTCGATGATCTCGATCAGGATGCTGATGCCGATGGAGTTGACGATCTTGGTCTCCCGAAGGTTGAGCAACAGGATGGTCACTCCCCCGTCCATGAGCTCGTACGCGCGGTTGGTGATCTCCTCGCCGCCGATGTTGTTGATGTAGCCCTTGGTGTAGAGGATGGCTCCGTTGGGCTTGCGGTCCACCGCCACTTTCAGTTCCTCGGTCATGATTTCTTCTCGTATTTGACCATGTGAATGGTCGTCCCGCCACCTTCGCTGGTAGTGATCTCGACTTCGTCCATGTGCGCCTCGATGAGTTGCAAGCCGCGACCGCGCTTGTGCGCAGCGCCTGCGGCGGCCCGGCGGGAGCGTGCTTCCTTCTGGTCGAATCCGCGACCGTGATCGGTGATCCAGACGTCCATGCGACGTCCATCACCGGAGTTCGTGCCAACCAATCTTAAAAAGATGCGGTTGTCGGCGCAACCGGAATGCTCGCGAGCGTTGATGCAGGCTTCGATGATCGCATGAGTCATCTCATCGATCTTCTCGCTGCTCATCCCCACTTCCCGGGCCAGATTGCCCGCCGCACGCGCGGCTGCAATCTCGATGTCGGGAACCATCGGGAGAGTCAGCTCCATCTGCCGCTCGGCGGTCGTAGTCATGAGGCCAGCTTCCTCGGACGAGCGATCAGAACGCCAGGAACACGGCGACCGCCGACTTGATCCAGTCGGGGATTCCACCGATCTGGTTGGCTGCCACCAGAGCGAAGGTGTTGAAGGCCAGCAGCACGGGCAACGCGTAGGACATCGACATCACGGTGGTGCGGGTCTGGGCGATGATTTTCATGATGGTCCCCCTCAAGTGTCGGGGTCCCCTCTGAGCAACGCGATTGCCATCCGTTTCTTATCGTCAAAAAAGCTCGCAACACGCTTGTTTTCAGACGTTTCGACCACGCGGTCCGATTTCTTTGCGAGAACCGGATGTGGGACATTTTGACCCATGCGTCGATAAAAACGCGCACGATTATGAGTAAGGCATTGAAAACAAAGGTCATTCTAGTGCACGTCCCAGGAATCACCAATTGTGGTTAAATGGGACATCGCGTCTCGCATCCGATAAAGCGTTTTGCGATCAATCTCCAGGATGCGCGCTGCTTTCGACAGGTTTCCCTTCGTGTGGGCCAGCACACGCGCGACGTAACGTTTCTCCAGCTCGTCGAGCGACGGGAAGTCGTTCGTCAGTTCCGACGAGGAGGAGACCGAGGAGTCCGGAAGCAGGAGGTCGCCAGGATCGATGACTGGATCGGTGGTCAGTGCCAGGGCCCCCTCGATCAGGTTTTCCAGCTCCCGGACATTCCCGGGATAGTCATGTCTCATCAGCTTCTGCAGGGCTTCCTGCGTGATCCGCACATCGTGGAGCCCTTCGCGCTTGCCATACTTGTCGAGAAAGAAGCGCACCAGCCGCGGAATGTCATCCTTCCGATCGCGCAACGGCGGCAGGACGATCTCCACGACCTTGAGCCGGTAATACAGGTCCTGGCGGAACTCCCCCTTCTCGATCATGTGCTCCAGATCGCGGTGCGTGGCGCAGAGGATCCGCACGTCGATGGGGATGCGGCGCCGTCCGCCCAGTTTCTCGACTTCGCGTTCCTGAAGAACGCGGAGGAGTTTGGCCTGCAATGCCAGGGCAATGTCGCCAACCTCATCGAGGAAAACGGTTCCGCCGCGAGCCAGCTCGAACCTTCCGGCACGGGCCTCGACTCCAGTGGCCACGCCCCGCTCGATCCCGAACAGCTCGGATTCCAGAAGGGTCTCCGGAAGCGCCGCGCAGTTGATGGCCACGAACGGCCCGTCCTTGCGCGGGGAGTTGCCGTGGATCAGGCGGGCCACCATTTCCTTGCCCGTCCCCGACTCCCCGCGAATGAGGACGTTTGCCTGGCTGTCGGCCACCCGCGCCACCAGGTCGATCACCCGCTGCATTTTCGGCGACTCGCCGACCATGAGCCGGTCGCTGTACTCCCGCATCACCCTCTGCTTGAGCGACCGGTTCTCGTCCTCCAGAGACTCCCGGATGACCGAGACGCGGTGAAAGTTGCGCGTGTTGTCGATGGCCGCACCGCCGATGGCCGCCAGCGAGGCAAGGAATCGAAGGTCGTCCTCGACGAAACTGCCGGGCTTCTCGCCGCGCTCTTCTTTCCCGCCCACACCAAGCATGCCCACGATGGAATCGCCAGAAATCATCGGCGCCATCAGCAGGTCGCTGCCTGGGCCACCCAGAAACCGGGAGACCTTCACCGAAAGCGGTTCCCGGGACGCCAGCACCTGGCGGATGGGCGGCTCGCCCATCAGCTCGGCTGGATCGGGGGACTCCACACCGAACGTATAGAGGTGTTGCACACCCAGCCTCTCGTCGAGGGAAAACACCAGGCCCAGCGTGGCGTCGAGAACGGCGATGGCGCGCTGCATCAACTCTTCCAGCAGCTCGTCTTCCGGTCGCAGGGTATTCAGGGCACGACCGACGTCGTACAGCGCTTCCAGCTGCAGCAGTTTCCGGCGGAGGTCGAAGTTCGATTGAGGCATCAGCGAAATGAATGAGAAAACCGCTGCACGTTCGGGAACCCCTGTGCCGGGATCAGTCCCGGCCGCCAGCCCGGCGGCACTCCCCGAGAAGATGATCGCAGCTCCAGGTCGAATAGAACGCCGGATCGAGGGTGTAGATTCTGATGAAGAGGGGAGCCGCCTCGGCGAAGCGCCCGCGCTTCATCTGCGTGCGGGCCAGAAAGTAGAGAGCCCGGATGGTTTGGGCATCCTGGGAGGGTCGCTCCATCAGTCCCCGAAACCCGGCCTCCGCCGCAGCAAAATTGCGCTGTTGGTAGGCGCACAACGCTCTGGAGTAGGCATCGACTCCGCCGCACGTCGTCGGCGGCGCGGCGGACGCCGAGGTGGCCAGCAGTGCGAGAATGATCAGACTCCGCATCAGCACAGTGTAGCCGCGTTGCCTTCTCTGTTCGCGACGACCAGGCTGGGGGAGAGTAGGCTTCCCATTACAACGAGGGTGGCCATCCAGCGGCTGCAGGCATCCATCCAGGCTCGAGCGAGATCGAGGCGATGCGGGGCCGACGGCCGGCACAAGCCTCACACTGACGATATGAACTACCGGTTGGGAATCATTGGCGGCGGACGGGCGGCGTGGGCCTTTGGTTCGACCTGGCGCCGCATGGGATGGCCTCTGTCAGGCGTCTCCTTGCGCCCCTCCTCGCCCTCCCGGCTGCCCGCTCTTCTGGAAGCGGACGCACGCCCGCTCTCCGAGTTGGCGGCAGATTCCGACCTCCTCCTGCTGGCGGTCTCCGATCGCGCCATCGCCGCGGTTGCCGAGAGTCTGCCTCCTACGACCGCCATCGTGATCCATCCCAGCGGGGCGCTGGCCAGCGTCCGCGGCGGCTTCTCGCTGCACCCGCTTCGAGTCCTTCCGCCCGTGGGCGCATCGAGCGATCTACAGGGCTCGCTCCTCGTTTTCGAGGGATCGCACCGGGACATCGCGGAAACCATTGCCCAGGCCTGCGGCGCGCAATTCGCTCAGATCAGCGCAGCCAGCAAGTCCATCTACCACGCGGCCGCCGTGTTCGGATCGAACTATGCGGCGGTGATGCTGGACATGGCCGTCCAGCTGATGGCTCAGGCAGGCCTCCCGGATGAGGAGACGCGAGAGCCGCTCGCCGCCCTGGCGATCTCGGCGATCGAAAACTGGGCCGCGCAGCATCCAGCCGCCGCGCGCTTCACAGGACCCGCTGCCCGTGGCGACCACGCCGTCGTGGCAGAGCATCTCGCCGCGCTGCAAGGCGACGAGGAGTTCTCTGCCATCTACCGGCTTCTAGCGCAGCGAATTGTTGCGACAGCAAAGTAGCGGGTGCTACCATCGACGTCCTTCGACTCGAGGTACGCGGATGGTCTTCTTCAATTACGCGACGATGCAGATGGCCGCGAAGATCGTGTACTACGGTCCGGGCCTCTGCGGGAAGACGACCAACCTCCACCATATTTACGCCAAGACGTCACCGCAGAGCCGCGGAGAGATGGTCAGCCTGGAGACGGAGACCGATCGAACCCTCTTTTTCGATCTGCTGCCCATCGACGTAGGGGTGATCGGCGGATTCAAGACGCGGCTGCAGCTCTACACGATTCCCGGCCAGGTCTTCTACAACACCACTCGCAAGCTGGTGCTCAAAGGTGTCGACGGAATCGTGTTCGTCGCCGACTCCCAGGTGGCCATGCTGGAGGCGAATCTCGAGAGCCTGAACAACCTCCGCGAGAACCTGCGGGAGATCGGCCTGAACCTCGACGAGCTCCCGCTGGTGATCCAGCTCAACAAACGCGATCTGCCGAACGTGGCCGATGTCGAGGTCATGCTGGACACCCTCGATCCCGACCGCAAGTACGAGTCGGCAGAAGCGATCGCCGCAAGCGGGACGGGCGTCTTCGAGACCTTGAAGCTGATTTCCAAGCTGACGCTGCGCACGCTGCGGCGCCGCATGACGGGAGAGGAGCCGATCAAGCAGCCCGCCCGTCGTGCTCCCGATCCGAACTCGTTCCGGGTCAAGGAAGAGGGAGGCACGCGGGCCAGATCCACCGGCGGAAGCACGTCTGCCATCGGTGCGTCCCTGCCCGCATCCTCCCACTCCTCAGGAGCCGCCGCTGCCTCATCGTCGAGCACCAGCCCGGCGACGGCCACCCAGACCATCACCGCCGCAGACATCCTGGACGATGTGGAAACCATTCCGGCAAGCGACGAGGTGGCGGAGGAGTCGTTGACGCCGAGCGCCAACGTGGATTCCCAGATTCTGGCAGAGGCGCCTGTGGCCGGCGGAAATGCGCCCTCAGACTCGCCCCGTAGGACCGAGGACACTCCGGCACCCGACCACGCCACACCTTCGTTGCCTGCAGACCGGAAGGTCGACACCTCGGAGCAACCGGAGCTCTCCGCGGCCGCGGAGCCTGCGCGGCCGGAGCGGGACCTGGACTTCCAGGAATCGGACAAACCGGCCAGGCCGGCACCGGAGGTCAAGCATGTGAAGGTCCGCTCCTCTGTCGATGTGATGGCCGAGCTGGAGTCTTTGCGAAAGCGCGCGACGCAAACCCCCGCCAAGCCTTCCCGAAAAGATCTGTCGCCGCTGGAGATGCTGTCTCCGCCTCGAAAGAAGGAGATTCAGAAAAGCGTCACCCTGGCCATCGGACGCGACGTCCTGGCAAAAACGAAAAGGGTCCGCCTTACGGTATCCTTCGAAGGCGAAGACGGCGTCGTCCACACCGACGAGCGGTCGGTGGATGTGAGCGACTCCGGTGAGGCCACCGGGCTTACGGTCAATCTGAAACTGGAAGCGTGACGCGGGTGAGGGAGGGGGAGCGATGACGAACGCGAAACGCGCGCTGATGATGCTCGCGGTGGCTGTCTCCGGCTGTGCCACCGCACCGAAGTCCCACCCACCTGCAGCCGGCTCCCTTCCCACCAGCAGCAATACGGCCGGCTCCGATTTCCGCGAGACCGGCAACGCGATCCAGGAAACGTATCAATCCATCGTTGCCCGGGAGACCCATCCCGTGGCCGCGCAGCCGGTCGACCTTGAAGCAGCACGCTCCATCCCCCTCCCCGACCATCCGTCGATCCGGAGCGCGGTCACCTTGTTCAGCCGGAGTCTGAAACCGAGCGTGCAGGAATCGCTGATCCGCTCCGGCAAATACAGGAAGCTGATCGAGAAGGCCCTCGACGAATACCACCTGCCACCGGCACTGGCCTACCTTCCGGTGATCGAAAGCGCCTACATCCCCACGCTGACCTCGCGTGCCGGAGCGCACGGCATCTGGCAGTTCATGCCGGAGACCGCGCGCGACTACGGCCTGCGCGTCGACTGGTGGGTCGACGATCGTGCCGATCCCGAACGCTCCACCCACGCGGCGGCCGCCTATCTCAAGGACCTTTATCGCCAGTTCAACGACTGGTCCCTGG
>JBDSGC010000065.1:0-3834 GCA_039919215.1 Thermoanaerobaculia bacterium
ATCCGGATCTCGCTGGCCGTCGAGACTCTCGAGAAGCCGACCAGCGAGCTCCGCGCGCTCGTCTTGACTGAGCCCGGAAGCCTCGTGATACAGCTGTTCGACCACTCTGACCATGGATGGCATTCTACCGGAATCCTATGCGGGCGGCTCCCGTTCGGTCGCCCGGATATGAACAATGTTCTGAGACGCGACACACGAAAAGCCTCCGTTCCCTGCGTCACGAACGACGGGATGCGTATGTGCACACTGTCTGCGCGTCCGCGCCATCATGGCGTCGGGATGGGGGCCTCTCCGGCCGCCTCCAGCTGTTTGTTCACGGTGGCCAGCCGCTGGCCTCGGAAGTCCAGCCAGCGTCGGATGGCGTCGTCGACTTGGGGGCGCAGGAGGGCGAGACTGGCCTGCGCGTCGGCGCTCGGTGCGGCATCGGCGTCATCGACGGCCTCGGCCAGCTTGTCCAGTGCACCCTGGATGAATTTGAGACTGTTCGTCGATTTCGGTGGCAACCACCACGCTTGCGCATTCGCAGGATCGGCACCGGTGACCTCGTTGATCTCACGCTGCAGCGAGTCGATCGGAGAGGCCGAGGCGCTCGCGCTTTTTGCACGGCGTTCGGACAGACTCGTGGTGAGCTTGCCGGCTTCTGCCAATGCGCCGGCGATGCGGATCCGAGCGCTCTCCACGGACCGCGTCAGCGCGAACTGCTCGTTGTAGGCCGACGGAGGAAGCTTGAGGCGCGGATCCGCGCTCACGACCAGCGGTTGGCTGAACCGCTGACCAGCAACGCTCAGTGCCACGGTGTAGTGGCCGGGTGGCGCCCACACACCGTCAGAGTCTGGCCGGCCTCCGGAAAGAGAAGCAGGCGCCGAATAGCGGATGGGCCAGACGAAGCGATGCATGCCACTCGCGGTGGAGAGTGGCGGATGGCTGCGGAACCACTCCGGCGCGGTGGTCAATTTCGCGGGGTCTGCCGCCGCAGGCTTGTCGTTCGATGAATAGCGTCGCACCAGCGTGCCAGTGGGGTCGAGGATTTCGAGTGTGACTTCGCCGCTGGCCGCAATCGCCGCGGGCAGCAGGTAGTCGATCACCGCGCCGTATGGAGGGTTCGAGGCAAGCGCTTCGTCCTTCGGCATCGGCGTGCCGGTGAATCCGGACGGCCGTTCCCGCACCGCCGTTGCCGGCTTGAACAGATAGGCCCCTCGTGCCGCCGCTGCCTCCGCGGTCTGACGGAGCGGCGTCACGTCGTCGAGAATCCAGAAGGCCCGGCCGTGCGTGGCGATGACCAGATCGTTGCCGTGAACCACCAGATCGCGGACCGAGGTGACCGGCAGGTTCTTCTGCAGCGACTGCCAGTGATCGCCATCATCGAAGGAGACGTAGACACCTTTCTCGGTTCCGGCGTAGAGCAGACCTTTGCGCACGGGGTCTTCACGCACCGCGTTCACGAAACTGCCCGCCGGAATGCCATCGACGATGAGATCCCAGTGCTTGCCGCCGTCACGGGTGCGGTAGATGTAGGGGCGCACGTCCTCGATGCGGTGACGATCCACCGCGGCGTACGCCGTCTCGGCATCGAAGTGTGAGGCGTCGAGAATCCCTACCTTCGACCATCCCGTGAGCGCTGTCGGCGTGACGTTGGTCCAATGCCCGCCTTCGTCGCGGGTGCGCCAGATCGAACCATCGTCGGTCCCCACCCACAGATCACGGTCGGTCATCCGCGAGGGGGCGATCGAGTAGATGACTCCGTGCCTGCCGCCGGGACGTGGCTGCAGCGCCGCGGTGGCAGCATCGAGAGTGGCCGGGGTGCCGGGATCCTCGCGCGTGAGATCGGGGCTGATCACCGTCCAGTGACCGCCGCCATCGTCCGTGCGGAAAAGGCGCTGATTTGCGAAATAGAGAACCTTCGGGTTGCGCGGCGAAAACACCAGCGGCAATGTCCAGGTGCGGCGGTCCAGGTTGGGATAGGCGAGGTTCGGATCGATCGACCGGGTCTGGCGCGTACGCAGGTCGAGCCGATCGACCCGGCCGCCGTAGATGATCTCCGGATCGTTCGGATCGGGCGCCAGGTTGTCGCTCTCACCGCCGGCGGTCATCTCGCGAAAGTCGCTGAGGGTGATGCCGTCGATGGTCCCGGTCCGGCTGGGCACGCCGGCCGCGCCGGAGTCCTGCTGCGAGCCGTACACGCGGTAGGGAAAGCTGTTGTCGGTGCTCACGTGATAGAACTGGCCGGTGGGCTGGTTGTACCAGGAGCTCCAGGTTTTCCCACCGTTCACCGACACCACCGCTCCCTGGTCCACACCGAGAATGCGGCGCTGGGGCTCGCGGGGATCGATCCACAACGAATGGTAATCGTCGCCGCCGGGCGCGCCTTTGATGGGGACAAAGGTCTTCCCGCCATCGGCAGAGCGATACACATTCACGTTGCAGGAGTAGATGACGTCGGGATCCTTCGGTTCGATGGTGATGCCGCCGAAATACCAGCCGCGACTCCAGATGCGTGAGTCGCTGCTGGTGCGGATCCAGTTCGCGCCGCCGTCGTCGGAGCGAACCATCCCGCCCTCCGGCGCGTCGACGATCGCGTACACGCGCTGCGCTTTGCCCGCGGCGACCGCGAGGCCGATCCTGCCCGGCTTCTCCGGAAAGCCATGGCCGCGGATTTCGCTCCAGGTCTCACCGCCGTCGGTGGACTTGAACAGACCGCTCCCTGGACCGTTGGATGGCGGATAGATGCTCCAGGGGGTTCTGCGCGTCTGCCACAGCGCGGCATAAACGGTTTTGGGATCGGCAGGGTCCCAGGCCAGATCGACCGCTCCGGTGTTGTCGTCGCGTCCCAGAACCTTCTTCCAGGTCGTCCCGCCGTCCCGCGACCGGAAGACTCCACGTTCGGCGTTGGGCCCGTAGGGATGGCCCAGGGCCGCCACAAGGACGACCTGCGGATCGGAAGGATCGACCAGGATGCGCGCGATCTGCTGCGAGTCGGTCAGCCCGATGTGCGCCCAGGTTCTGCCGCCATCGGCCGAACGGTACATGCCGTCGCCCTGCGCGATGTCGGAGCGCATATCGGCTTCCCCAGTTCCGACGTAGAGGATCTGCGGATTCGAGGGGGCCACTGCCAGCGCGCCGATCGAGCCGATCGGCTGCCCGTCGAAGATCGGTTGCCAGGTTCGACCGGCGTCCTGCGACTCCCACACCCCGCCGTTCACGCTGCCAAAGTAGAAATGTTCGGGCTGGCCGGGAACGCCGCTGACCGCCAGAACGCGCCCGCCCCGGAACGGACCGATCAGCCGCCAGTTCAGATCCTGGAACAACGACGGATCGGCCGCGAACGTCGTCGAGGGAATGGCCAACACCAGGAGCAGCAGAACGATCAAGCGACGCACAGTCATCGAACCTCCACGGGCAACCGGCGGATTATTACGGATCGGAGCGGCGAACAGGCGGCAATCTAGTGAACTCGCTCGGGGAAAGCAGAAACCAGAATGATGAACGATTTCGTCATCCTGAGCCGCGCAGACGGCGAAGGATCTGCAACGACGCAGCTGTCGAACAGCATCCTCGTGATTGCAGATCCTTCGCTTCCCCCCCGCCACCCACGCCGCTCAGGATGACGGTTGGGGGATTTCTTTCACAGCCTATCGGTGCAGCGGGAAGAGGATCAGCGCGAGATCCCACGCCAGGTGCGCAATGAGCGACGGCAGCAGGCTGCGGGACACACCTCGCAGCGCCGACCAGAACAGACCGCAGGCGAAGGCGATGATCACCAGCAGGGCGGAACCGAATGATGCGTGCGCGATTGCATAGGTTGCCGCGGAGAGGATCACGATCAGGACCGGCCGC
>JBDSGC010000066.1:0-3005 GCA_039919215.1 Thermoanaerobaculia bacterium
CGACATCTCGAAGGACCTCCACGAATGTAGAGTCCTCGGCGAAGTGCGATCGTTTCTGAAGCGGCACGGCATGACCTGGGACGAGCGATACATTTGGGAATGACGTGGCCGATTCGAGATGTCGCCGCTCCGCGGCTCATCCCCTAATCTTCGAGGCTCCCAGGGCTCACGCCCTGGGCTACGTAGATGACGCCGCGCCGCGGCTTACACTCTGCCTCGTTTTGCACAGTGTGGGTGAGAAATGCGGGCTAGACTGCGGCTGTGACTGTCCGCGTTCGCTTCGCTCCTTCGCCAACCGGTCACCTGCACGTCGGTGGTGCGCGAACGGCCATCTTCAACTGGCTGTTCGCCCGCCACCACGGCGGCATCTTCCTCATCCGCATTGAGGATACCGATCAGGCGCGGTCTACCGTCGAGTCGGAGACGATGGTTCTGGACGATCTTCGCTGGCTGGGCCTCGACTGGGACGAGGGCCCGGATCGCGGCGGACCGCATGCGCCGTACCGCCAATCGGAACGACTGGATCGCTATGCGGCCACGGGCGCGGCGTTGCTCGAGCGGGACATCGCCTACCGATGCTTCTGCACCGAAGAAGAGCTGGAGATGAAGCGGAAGGCCGCGGAAGCTGAGGGGCGGCCGCCTCACTACGACCTGACCTGCTTCCGGCGATCGGCTGAGGACGTCGCTGCGAAGGTCACCGCGAAGACGCCCTTCGCGTTGCGGTTTCACGTCCCGGACGACGGCGATGTCACCATCAACGATCGGATTCGCGGCGAGGTCACCTGGAAGAAGGAATCGCTGGGCGATTTCATCGTGATCCGCTCCGACGGCTTTCCGACGTACAACTTCTGCGTGGTGGTGGACGATGCGGACATGCGCATCAGCCACGTCATCCGCGGTGAGGAGCATCTGACGAACACGCATCGCCAGGTGCTCATCTATCGAGCGATGGGCTGGGCCATTCCGGAGTTCGCTCACGTGTCGCTGATCCTGGGGCAGGACCGGACCAAGCTCTCCAAGCGGCATGGCGCGACGTCGGTCGCCGCGTATGCCCAGGAGGGATTTCTGCCCGATGCCATGGTCAACTACCTGACGCTCCTCGGATGGTCGGCGCCCGACGGGCGCGACCTGTTCGATCGTCAGTACGCCATCGAACACTTTTCGCTGGAGCGCGTGAACAGCGCGCCCGCGGTCTTCGATCCGCAGAAATTCGAATGGCTCAACGGACAGATGATTCATGCGATGAGCGCCGCAGATCTGCGGCCGCGGGTCGCGCCGTACACGGGCGACACGCCGTGGCTGGAGGAAGCCATCGAGGTGGTGAAGACCTCGGTGCACCGGCTGCCGGAGTTCCGCGAGGTGCTGCGTTTCGTGACGGAGTACCAGGCGCCCGAAATCGATCCGAAATTTGCGAAGGCGCTGGTCGATGAGTTGCGCGGGCAGGGCTCCCCGCAGGACGCCGACGCGGTGAAGGCGATGAACGAACGGCTGAAGAAAGCGACCGGATTGAAAGGGAAGGAGCTGTTCATGCCGCTGCGACTGGCGCTGACCGGAATGGAGCATGGGCCGGAGCTGGTGCGGGCCATACCGATGCTCACCCGCGCCAGCCAAACGGACGATCGCGTGCTCTCGCCACTGCAGCGCGCCGAGCAATGTATTCGCTGATCCGCCGGCTGCTCTTCGCGATGGACGCGGAGGACGCGCACGATCTGGTGACGCGGCAGATGGTGGCTCTGCAGCGCATCCCGCTGGCGCTGCGCATGATCGAACGCTACTGCGAGCCTCCCGCGCACGCGCGGCGCGAACTCATGGGAATGAGTTTCCCGTCGCCGATCGGCATTGCCGCCGGCTTCGACAAGAACGGACTGGTGATGCCGATGCTGGCCGCCCTGGGCTTCGGCTTCGTCGAAGTCGGCACGGTGACGCTTCGCCCGCAGCCCGGCAATCCGCGTCCCCGAGTCTTTCGCTATCCCGAGCACCAAGCGCTCATCAATCGCCTCGGCTTCAATAACGACGGCGCCGACGCTGTCGCCGGGCGCCTGGCCTCGTGGCAGCGAACCGTCCCGCTCTTCGTCAACATTGGCAAGAACCTCGACGTGCCGATCGCCGCAGCCGTAGACGATTACGCGGCCTGCGCGGCGAAAGTCGCGCCCCATGCCGACGCGATTGTTCTCAACCTCTCTTCGCCGAACACCCCGGCGCTTCGCGACCTTCAACGCCCCGAGCATCTCGAACCGCTTCTGCGTGCCGTGCGCGACACCAAGCCGCTGTTGGTAAAAATCGCCCCCGACATCGGTGACGACGCCCTGTTGTCCGAGATTTGCGACGTCTGTAAACGTTTTGCCGACGGGATGGTTTGCACCAACACGACGATCGACCACCCATCTTTAAGTGAAGAAGAGGGCGGGCTTTCCGGCAGACCTCTGTTCGCAAAGTCGACGGCAGTCCTGGCCCGAGTGCGCGAGCTCGTGGGTGCCGCCTATCCACTCGTGGGCGTCGGCGGCGTCTTCACGATTGATGAAGCGCGGATCAAGTTCGCGTCGGGAGCAGACCTCGTGCAGGTGTACACGGGTTTGATTTATGAGGGACCCGCCATGGCGAGGAAACTTACGAGAGCGTAACTTTATTGACATCTGGACGTATGTCAGGTGTAATCGCTGAAATCAAGAAGGAGAATTCGATGAAAAGAGCGGTCTTTGTGTCCCTCGTTCTCGTGTTCATCGGCATCAGCGACGCATCCGCTTGGTGCGTCAAGTGTGAAAACTTCTCTTGTTGGATGACAACATACAGTGGGAGTGTAAGGTGTGAGCCGGTTCAGGGTGCTGGTTGTGCCGCATGGGGTGTTTGCTCCGATGGAACGACAGGATGTCCCGAAGGGCCGGATGGTTGTTCGGACGATAAGGAGATCCGTTCAGCGCTTCTCCGACCGTCGTGCGACGCGCAACTCGCCTCGGCATGGCGGCTGGAGTCAGTGGTGATCTCTCATTCTCAGCCATCGACATTGG
>JBDSGC010000067.1:0-6808 GCA_039919215.1 Thermoanaerobaculia bacterium
TGTAGAGGAACTGGTGGCCCCAGGCGCGGAAGGCGCGGTTCAGGGCGAAGCAGCCGTGCACGGCATCGGGCGTGTTCATGTCGAGGCGGTAGTGCGTGGCCCAGACCCAGTCCAGGTTCGGCGTGGAGAGGCGCAGCACGCCGTCCTCGGTCATCACCCGGCGGCAGTCGCGCAGCAGATCCGCTCCGTCGGCGTAGCTGAAGTGCTCGATGAAATGCTCGGCGAAGACGAAGGAGACATCGTCGAACGGCAGTCCCTGCAGGACGTCGACCACGCGGTCGACGCCGGGATACGGAAGGTTGTCGATGTTGATCCAGCCCTCCAGGTGGAGCGGACCGCATCCGAGGTGAAGTCGGTTCATCGCGCGGGAGTATAGCGTCTCAGTCGCGGCGGAAATGCGCGCCGCGCGACTCCGGATTCTTGATCGCTGCGTTGGCCACGATCATGGCCATCTGCTGGCCGTGGAACAACTCGACGATCGCTTTGCTGATGGTCGACTCGTGATAGTACTTTCCGAGGCGGTTGCCCAGGCCGCGCATGTCGGCCACGGAGCGCTTGAGGCGCTCGTAGGTGCGCACGATGCCCACGTAGTTCCACATGGTGTTCTGGATGGTGGTCCAGTCCTGGAGGATCAGCGCAGGGTCTTCCATGTTCATCCGGCCCGGCTGTTTCCAGTCAGGGATCGACTGCAGGAGAGCGTCGTCGATGGAGGAGATTCCAGGTGGCCGGGAGGAAAACGAACGGCGCACCGCGGGAGCCTCGGTGAATCGCGCCCGCTTCAGGCCGGGGCTCGTCGCCGCCTCGACCGGGGTGGTGGCGGAGTCGAGTCTGGCCCTGATGGACGCTGCGGCGAACGAGCCCCAGGTCAATCCTTCGAGCAGCGAGGTGGAGGCCAGCCGGTTCGCTCCATGGACCCCAGTGCAGGAAGTCTCGCCGACCGCATAAAGACTGCTGAGGGTGGACTGCCCTTCGTTGTCGGCCAGGATGCCGCCGCAGAAATAGTGCGCGGCCGGCACGACGGGAATCGGATCGCGCGCGATGTCGATGCCGATGTCTGCGCAGGCTTTGGCGATGTTCGGAAAGCGCTCCGGGATCGGCTGATGACCGTTGTAGAAATTCGCCAGGTCGAGATAGACGAACTCCTCCTTGTTGACGGTCATTTCCTCGACGATGGCGCGGGCCACGATGTCGCGCGGCGCGAGATCCTTGAGCGACGGCGAGTATTTCTCCATGAAGTACTCGCCCTTCTGGTTCTTCAGCCGTGCCCCTTCCCCTCGCAACGCCTCGGAGATGAGGTAGTGATTGGCCTTCTTATCCGCGAGCGCGGTGGGGTGGAACTGGACGTACTCGGCGTTCATGATGCGCGCTCCGGCGCGACTGGCCATCACCACGCCGTCGCCGATGGCACTGCGCGTGTTGGTGGTGTGAAGATAGATTTGGCCGATCCCGCCCGTGGCCAGCACGGTGTAGTCGGCGAAGATCGTGTAGACCTCGTTGGTGCGGTTGTCGAGAAGATACGCACCGACGCACTCATTGGTCAGCCGGTAACGCACCTGGATGTCGGCTGGGTGGTGGTGGGTGGTCAGCAGATCGATGGCGGTCAGCTCCGTCGCCAGCGTGATGTTCGGCTCGGTCTTGACCCGATTCAGCAGCGAGGTCTCGATGGCCCGGCCGGTTGCATCACCTGAGTGGATGATGCGGGGGATGGAGTGTGCACCCTCCTGCGTGAGATCGAGCTCGCCTTCGAGGCTCGTCGTGAACGGCACGTGGATGTCTTCGAGCAACAGTTCCCTCACCACCCTCGGGCCTTCCACGGCCAGGAACCGCACCGCCTCCTCATTCGACAGGCCGGCACCCGCACGCAGGATGTCCTCGATCAGTTTCGCCGGCGTATCTCCTTCGCCTTCATAGATGATCCCGCCCTGCGCCCAGAACGTGTTGCAGTCTTTGGGGTCGGCGGCCTTGGTCACCAGCAGAACCTTCACACCGGCCGCGGCAAGGCAGAACGCGGTGGTGAGTCCGGCGATGCCAGTGCCGATGACCAGGACGGGATAGTGATCGCGGTTGGTGAGTTTGGTCACGGGCTGCGTATTGTACGGTCTGGCCTGGAGGCACAGACAAGAGCGTCAGCGGCGTCCACGAGCTCTGTGTGCCCGTTGTGGAGCCGGCGCAGCCGGCGAGAGAATGTAGCCCCCGGCGTCAGCCGGCGTCAGCCGTGGCGTCAGCCGGGGGTCCCGAGCACCCGATCGAGCGAGCCCGCTTCAGCGGGCGACAGAGCCTAGGCATCGTTGCAACCGGCATGTGTCGCCCGCTGAGCGGGCTGGCGAATTTGAGATCGATGAGGTTTCCCCCGGCTCACGCCGGGGGCTACAGTCTCTCGCCGGCTGCGCCGGCTAAACACTCCGGTCTGTGCCCTTAGAGCCTGAGAGAGATACCCCTCAGGCGATCTCCCACTTTTTCACCAGCTGGCGCGCCACCGCAAAGAACGCGACCGCGAAGCCGATGAGTACGAGCACCGGCAGTACCAGTGACGAAAGCGGTTCTTCCCGCCAGAAGACGTTCGTGAAGCCTTCCAGTGCCCATGAGTTGAACAAGACCAGTCCCGCCTTCTGCATCGCTTCCGGCATGAGGAAACGAGGGAACATCGAGCCGCCCAGCGCGGACACAGAGAGCACGATCAGGGTGGAGATCGCGCCGAGTTGCGCCCGGGTCCGGGAGAGCGAAGCGAGGAACAGGCCGAACGCCGAGGTGCAGAAGGTCGTGGCCAGCGCCATGATCAGGAACCCGCCGAGGTGATGGACCAGATCGAGTTTGAAGGCGATGGCGCCCCAGACGAACATCACGATCAGCTGGATCATCCCCAGCGTCCACAGATACGCCATTTTTCCGAGCAGGAGCTGGGTCATGGTCACGCGCGTGGAAAGGATGCGATCGAGCGTGCCGCTCTCGATCTCGTCGAGGAGCGCGCCGCCGGCGTTCGTGGCGGTGAACAGCAGGAACATCACGCCGATCCCTGCGGCGTAGAGCGCGGCGACGCTGTTCTTCTTATTCTGGCCAACGATGTCGGTGACCTTGATGTTGACCAGCGAGCTGTTTGCGCTCGTTGAGGCCTGGGTCGTCGGCGCCGCCTGCATGGCCTGAAACCGGCCGATGCTCTGGTCGATGTTCGTGCGCTGCTGCGCCGTGAGCCCCCCGCTCCACTGATCGATGGCCTCGGTGCCGCTCTTCATCATCATGTCCGGCATCGCCGTGATGATCGTTTTCTGAAGAAGCCCTGAGGCCACCTGCTCGGCGATGGGATCGGCCGAGTCGGTGAGGAGCTGGAACTGCGGGCCGGTCGCTGCGCCTCCGAAGCGAATCCCGCTCCCGCCGAATCCTTTGGGGATGAGAAGCGCCACTGGAGCGTTGCCGCTGTGGACGTACTCTTCCGCCGACTTCGCATCGAAGGGCTGCTTCGAGTCTTTCGGCGATTCGAGAATCTTGAGCGCAGACTCATTGCGCAGCGCTGCCACCAGGCGTTTTGAGGAAACGCTTCCATCGAGATCGGCAACCGCCATGGTCACCTTCGGAGTCTTCGAACGCTGCGCGCCGAAGATGCCGGCGAAGATGGAGAAGAACACCACCGGGACGACGAAGCTCAGCATGAGAGCGGCGCGATCGCGTCGCAAGTTCAGCCAACCGGTTTTGACGATTGCGGCAATCATTCGCGCAGCTCCTTGCCGGTGAGGTGGAGAAAGACTTTCTCCAGCGTCGGCGCTTTCATGGTCAGGTCGCGTACCGGAATGCCCTTCGCCTCGATCATCTTCACGATGCGCAGGCTCTGATCCGCCGATCCCTCGGATAGATAGCTCACCGAGTGCGCGTGGAGCTGCGCTCCGAGGGCCGTCAACTCCGCACGCAGAGCATCCTGTCCGTCCAGCTCGCAGGCGATCGACACCTCGCGCTTGTCGCCAATGGTGGAACGGACCAGCTCTTCCTTGGTGCCGCTGGCAATCAGTTTTCCGCCATCGATGACGGCAATGCGATCGCAGAGACGCTCGGCTTCTTCCATGTAGTGGGTGGTGTAGATGAGCGATACGCCATCCGCTCGCAGAGCCTCGATCATCTGGTAGATCCGCTCGCGCGATTGAGGATCGACGCCGACGGTCGGTTCATCGAGGAGCAGAACGCGCGGCTTGTGCAGAACTCCGGCGGCCATGTTCAGTCTCCGTTTCATGCCGCCGGAGAATCCCTTCACCGGCTCGCCGGCCCGGTCGGAGAGTCCCGACCACTGCAGCGCCCGGGCGATCGCAGCATCGAGCTCCGCGCCGTTCAGGCCGACGTAGCGGCCGAAGACCGTGAGGTTCTCGAAGGAGGAGAGGTTGAGGTAGAGGGCGATTTCCTGCGGGACCACGCCCACCTGCGCCCGCGACTCCGTGTCCCCGGCGGGGGCTGGTTTTCCGAAGATGCGCACCTCGCCCCGATCGGGCCGCACACGCCCCATGAGGGTGCGCACCAGCGTGCTCTTGCCTGCGCCGTTGGGACCGAGCAGTCCGAGGACCTCCCCTTCGCGGAGACTGAGGCTGATTCCGTCGAGGGCCGGGCGCGCGGCGAAACTCTTGGCCACGCCGTCAATTTCCAGTGGAAGCATGCCGCAGTGTACGGGGTGGAGGTGGGGATGTTGCCGGGAGTGGATTTGCGAATTGCCCAACGTCGAGCGTCCTTCTCCCCGCGCGCGGGGAGAAGGTGGCCGTAGGCCGGATGAGGGGATCCGCCTTACATAAGAGCCCCTCACCCCCGCTTCGCGGCACCCTCTCCCCGCGCGGCGGGGAGAGGGACTCTCGAGGTGAGAGTGAGGCGCGCGATGTGTGTCTTGACTGGATGACGCTCGCGCTACGCTGCCGGCTGGGCGAAGCCGGTGATCACGTAGGAGCCGCTCTTGACGTCCTTTTTGATCTTGATGACGTCATTCTTCTGCGCGTCTTCCAGCAGATCGCTGAAGGTGTTGTAGCCGTAGTACTCCTCATTGAAGGTCGGCTTCTTCCGCTGCATGGTCTGCTTGACCATGGAGCCCCAGAGGATCTCTTTGTTCTCGCGCATGAGGGCTTTGATGGAGTCGATCAGCAGCTTGAAAACCTCCCCCTGCTTCTTGTCCTTGAAGGGGACGGTGGGGGCGGTCTTCTGTGTGCCGCGCACGAGATCCTCGTAGAAGATGAACTCGTCGCAGTTGTCGATCAGCAGATCGCTGGAGGAGTTCTTCACCCCCACGCCGATCACATGCTTGTCGTTTTCCTTCAGTTTCGACACCAGCGGTGAGAAGTCGGAGTCGCCGGAGGCGATCACGAACATGTCGATGTGATCTTTCGACCAGGCCATGTCCATGGCGTCCACCACCATGCGGATGTCGGCCGAGTTCTTTCCGGAGTACTTGCGCCCCGGAATCTCGATCAGCTCGATGGCCGCTTCGTGCAGCTCCCGTTTGTAGTCAGGGAAGCGATCCCAGTCGGAGTAGGCCTTCTTGACGACGATCTTCCCTTTCTCCAGCAGGCGCTCGAGCAGTAGGGCCACTTCGAATTTCTTGTATTTGGCGTCGGTGACGCCGATGGCGATGTTCTCGAAATCGATGAACAGCGCAATTTTGTGTTCGGTGTTATTCATACCCCTCGCCGTGGCCGGCGGAGCGTCATCTTCAGGATCGAGTTCAAGAACCGGGGTGCGCACCATGGCCGACAACCGGGAGACGATAGCACGGGCGCGGGCCGAGGCATGGAGGGCCCGAACCATTCGGCTAGACTGGGAAGCGTTGCGACGCTATCTCACCCTGGCCCGCCCGTTCACCCTGCTTCCGCCGCTGTTCGGGATCATCTCCGGCGCCGTCTGCGCCTGGGGATCGGCCCACAACCCCGACCCCACCCGCACGCTGACCGCGTCGGTCGTCCTGACGATCGTCCTGGGATCCCTGTGCGCGTCGTTCCTGAACGCCGCCAACAATTCGCTCAACCAGATCTATGACCTGGAGATCGATCGGATCAACAAGCCGAAGCGGCCTCTGGTCACCGGCGAGATTTCCCTGCGAGGCGGCTGGATCTTCACCTGGATCCTCTATGCCCTCGGCTTGATTCCGGTCTGGCTGGTGGTGGTCTATCCCTACAACAGCCTCGCCGCAAAGTGGTTTGCGCCGTTGAGCGCGCACGAATGTTTCTTCATCTACTTTCTGGCTTTCATTTCCACATTCGTCTATTCCGTTCCGGCGTTCGGGCGGACGAAAGCGCATCCCATCGGCGCCAACCTCACCATCGCCATCCCCCGGGGTTGCCTCTTGAAGGTGGCCGGATGGACCATGGTGGCGCATGCGAATACAGCGGAGCCGTGGTTCATCGGCGCCGTGTTCATGCTGTTCCTCCTCGGTGCCGCTTCGACCAAGGATTTCAGCGACATCGCCGGAGATCGTGCCGGCGGATGCCGCACTCTCCCCATCGCCTTCGGAGTCAAAAAGGCGGCGTGGATGATTGCTCCCTTCTTCATCTTTCCCTGGCTGCTTATGCCCCTCGGCGCGGCCACCGGCGTGCTGACCGGGAATCACCTGATTCTGAGCCTCATGGGTTTCGGTTTCGCGCTCTGGGGCGCCTACACCGTCTGGCTGATCGTGCGGAATCCCGACGAGCTGACCTCCACGGAGAACCACCCGTCGTGGCGACACATGTATCTGATGATGATGGCCGCCCAGATCGGGTTTGCTCTGGCTTACGTTTTCTGAAGGCCCGACCGATGACGCCTTCCCCGTGTGGCGCGGCCGTCCCGGCCGCGTTCGCAAGAACTTCGCTTGATT
>JBDSGC010000068.1:0-6758 GCA_039919215.1 Thermoanaerobaculia bacterium
CAATCTGGACATGCTGGAGGAAGCTGCCAGCGCCGCGCGGTTGCAGAAGATCAGCCGCATGGATCCGAAGGCCCTCAGCGCCCGCGACGTGCTGGAGATGGCCACCATCGGCGGCGCGCGCGTCCTCGGACTGGACGACAAGATCGGGACGCTCGAAGCGGGCAAACGCGCCGACGTCATCGTCATCGACCTCCGCGACATCAAATCGCAGCCGGTCTACGCCGCCGAGTCCGCGATCGTCTACGCCGCTTCCGGAAGCGCCGTGACCACCACCATCTGCGACGGCAAGTTCCTCATGCGCGACCGCAAGGTGCTGACCGTCGATGTGCCGGCCACGCTGGAAAAAGCACGCGAGTACCGCGACAAAGTACGGGCAAGTCTGCAGTAGTTTTCGTAACGCCGGCATCCTTGCCGGCCGGTCCGCCGGGCATCCTGCCGGCAGGAGCTCGCCGAGTAGCGCCAATGCCCCGGGGCTCGAGCGGCGCGGCATCACCGCGCCGCCCTCACCCTACATCGTCGCGATCTTCTTCCGCAGCGATGCCAGCAATGCTTCGCTGCGTTGTTCTGCGGGAAGCGACTCGGCGTACTGCAGAGCCTCCTCCATCGTCTTGCGGGCGGTGTTCTTGTCGCCTTTGAGCGCGTAGAGATCGGAGCGGTTGCGCAGGATGCCGATCTTCCGCGGCCCGTAGGCGCGCTGCAGCGCGCGACCATTCGCCGCGAGCGCGTCGTCGTAGCGGCCCATGGCCTTGTACGCCGAGGCCAGTCGCGCCGGCGGGTTGTAGTCGGTGGGGAAATCCTTTTCGGACTGCTCCAGCATGGGAATCGCTTTCTCCGGCTGCTTGAGCGCGATGTAGGCGCCGAGGCGATGGGGATCGTAGACGGCGCGCTGTTCGGCGGTCTTTCCCTTCGCTGCCTCGGCCTCCAGGAACGTCGCCCACTCCTGGCGCAGAGTGGTGGCACCCGCTTCGTCTTTCATCGACGCGCGGGTACCGATCAGCGTTTCGTAGAGACCGGAACGGTCGTCACCGGAGAGCGGAATCTTCGCGTCATCCAGGGTCTCGCGGGAGGCTTTCTCCAGCGTGTCCAGAAGCGGGGCGCGATGAGGATCGTCTTCTTTCAGATCGCCGGCGCATCCCAATCCCGTGGCGGCAACATTGGCCGCTGAGTAGGTCCCCTTCACACGCGGATACAGCTCCGCGGCGCGGGCGGCACAGCGCGCCTGGTCATGCGCGAGCGCCAGCGCGAAGACGAGCGACTCCGCGGCTCGTCCGGAGCGAGACCAGTCCTTCGGGGCGGCAGCAAACGCCGCTTCGTACGCGATGGCCGCTTCCGCGTGTTTCCCCGCGGTCTCCAGGCCGTCCGCACGGGACAGGGCTTCGTCGGCCGCGGACTGCTTTCCGTGCATCAGCTTCGTGCCGTCGGCCAGCAGCTTCTTCAACTGCGGAACCGTTGCTCCCCCGGAGTAACGAAGGGCCACCGATTCTTTCTTCGGGTCGACGATCAACAGCGTCGGCCAGACGTTGATCGGGTACTTTTTCAGGAACGCTGCGTTGGTCCCGTTCTCCGTGTCAATGGCGAGCCAGACAAACTGTCCGGCATACCGCTCGAGAGCCTTGTCCGTAAACACGAACGCCCTCATGGAGCGGCAGGTGTGTCACCAGGGTGCCCAGGCATCGACAAACAGCGGGACGTTCTTCGTCCGCGCCATCTTCAACGCCCTCCCGTAGTCGTTGTCGATGAATGGCAGAACTTCCTTTGCCAGCGCGAGCGCAGGCGAGAGGGCCAGCAGCAGAGCGATTGCCAGTTTCTTCATGCGGGGAAATGTAGCACGCAGCGTGCGCGTGTGGGGACCGTTGGGCAGGGCGAGATCCCGCCGGCAAAGATGCCGGCGAGATCCGGCCGGCAGGATGCCGGCGCTACGAAAACCAAACAAAAAGGGCCGGCATCGCGCCGGCCCTTCTGGTGAGATCACGAATCAGAGCATCAGGGTGCGTTGAAGGCCGACACGTCGTTCAGGCCGCAGGTGCTGCGCAGCGGCTTGCGGTAGTTGTTCGCCTTGCCGGTGACGGTGTCGACCACCTTGATGTCGTACTGCACGTCGGTCAGGCCGCCGAGGAAGATCCAGTAGTGGCCGTCGAAGGAAGTGGCATTGATCGCTTTGACGAAGGCCTCGACATTGCTCGGATCGTTCGACAGTCCCGGCGTGCTGAAGAAGCCGAACACGCTGTTCTTGGGGATGGTCTGTCCGCTCACCGTTTTTCCGCTGCGATCGTCGAAGGCACTCATGGTGACGCGGAAGCGGTTGAGCAGACAGAGAGTGCTGCCATCGGTCACGCAGCTGCCGGGCGATTCCTGGCTCTTGGTGACGGTGATGTCGGCGCAGGCGGTGGAGACGTTGCCTTCGAAATCGAAGTCGCCCTTCGAGATGAGCGAGCCCGCGGGCGGAGGCGTGACGCGATACTGCTTGAACACCTGGCCGGTCTGCAGATCGGTCACGGTGATGGTGTAATCGAGGTTGGTCAGGCCGGAGTAGAAGACGATCGGTCCCTTCGCCGTCGGTCCCAGCACCTTCACGAAGACCTCGGGGTTGCCGGCATCGCCGGTGAACTCCGCAAGGCTGAAGTAGCCGAAGACATCGGTCTGGTAGAGCGCCTTCCCCTGCGCCGTCTTGCCGGTGGGATCTTTCGCCACCAGGGAGACCTTGTAGCGCAGGCCATCGACGCAGAGATCGGTCGCCGCCGTACATTGGCCGGTGTTGAGGTTCACGGTGACGGTGTTGCTGTTCGCGGACGCGCCGCATGAAGAGGTGGCCCGCACGAAGTAGCTGGACGTCGAAGTGATCGACGTGGTGAACGTCGGGGATACGGCCCCGTCGATTGGCGACGAGAGATCGCCTGAGTTCCCGCGATACCACTGATAGCGGAGGCCGGTCGCCGTTCCTGTGAACGTGGAGGTCAGGTTGAAGTTCGCGCCGGCGATGGCGTTGGCCGGACCGCTCGCGGTGAGCGCGACCGAGCAGGGCGGCGGGCCGGTGGGCGTGACGGCGGTCAGGCCGCTGTTGGTCACATTCCCGCAGCTGTTGGAAGCCTGGTAAAAATACGTTGTCGGTCCGTTCGGCGTAACGCTGATGGAGGTCTGCGTGCCGCTGGAGAAGGGGGTCGTTCCACCGCCTGCAGTGAACCAGGCAATCATGGTGATGGTGCCGCCGGAGGGAAAGGCGGTCAGCGTGAATGTGTTCGGGCCGCCGCTGGATGACGGTGCCGGAGCATTGATGGCCGGGCAACCGGGAGGAGTCACCGTGACCTGCGCCACGGTGCTGTTCTGCGGTGTACCGCACGCACCGGATACGCGGACGGAGTAGAACGTCGTCGACGCCGGGAACACCTGGATGGAAGCGCTGTTGCTGCCGCCGATTGCGGTGCCGGTCGACGGTGTGGCATTCGCGGCGCTAGCGCCGCTGAACCACTGATAGGTGAGGCCGGTGCCGGTGGCACCAACGGTGAGCTGCGTGCCGCTGCCCTGGCTGATGCTCGATCCCACCGGATTCTGCGTGATGACGGGATTCTGACAGGGGGCCACGGTCACCGTGGCGGTCGCGCCTGCGGTCGGCGCACACTGCCCGGTCACGCGAACGAAGTACGAGGTCGTCGAGGCCGGGGTCTGGCTCAGAGTGCTGCTGGTCGCACCCGAAATGGCCGTCCCGCTCGCGGAAGTCCCGATGAACCATTGATAGGTGAACGGACCGCTCCCGCCTGCGGTCACCGAAAGATTCACCGAGTCGCCGGCCGTGATGGTCTGACTCTGCGGCCCGGACGCGATGGTGGGAGGAGTGCAGACCGGGCCGCTGCCGTAAACGGTCTGCGCGGCGTCGGTATCGTAGGGCCGAAGCGATTGCAAACCATTAGGGATGATCGAATTCATCACCGCGTCGCCGGTACAGACGAGCGGCGCGGCGCAGTTTCCTCCGCCGCCATTCTGGTTGGAGTGCCGGAACCCCAGAGTGTGTCCCAGCTCGTGCGTCATCACGCCGGTAAAAGTCGCCTGGCCGATGCCGCTGATGTTTTTCGCAACGACAACGTCCACTTCCTGAGTGCTTATGTAGGTGATCCCGTCACCGAGGTTCGAGTAAGAACCGCTTCCCACGGTGATCTGGCCGTACGCTGCCGCTCCTGGAAAGGCGCCCGCAAGCTCGTTGATCGGATCGTTGAAGATGATGGTGTTTTGTCCATCTCCCGGAGGCCCCGAAGCCTGTGCGGTGTTCGGTGTTCCGAGGCTGTAGCTGATCCCCGCGCCTGCGCCATTCCAGTTACTCATTGCCGCACTGGAGGCGCCCGGTCCATCCAGTCCTGGCTGGAATGTCGGTGCGCAGCAATAGCGAAACGCTGCGGAGGGACTCTGCCAGCGGAAGTTCCCGCTCAGCAGGTAGTCGGCTCGGGTCGCAGTTGCACGGATCACGAAATCGGCGCGTGGACGAAACTCCGGAAACTCCAGAATGATGGTCTGCGCGGGATCGCGCAGATAGCTCTCGGTCGTCTGACTCCCCACCTGGGCCACTTCGCCGCGCACAAAGTTCAGGAAGGCTTTGGCGTCACGAAGTTTCTCCGAGTGCGGAGACCAGTCGGCCTCGTTGAAGCCGAAGACTTCCCGCTCCTGCCCCATCCGCGTGGCGATGGGGGCGCCGTTGATGTCGAGGGTCAGCTCGAACTGGCCGAGCTGGAATCCCCAGGTGGCCCACTCACCCTGTTTCGTTTTCCGAAGGAAGACGAGGTAGCTCCTGCCGGCGTCGAAGCGCGGCGAGCCGGGAATCATCATGCCGCGATCCCCCACGATTCCGCCCGGCTCGACGAGCTGGATAACCTCGGAGGCCAGGTCGCCTTTGATGCGCTCTCCCACCGTCAATGCAATGACGGTGACGATGCGACCGTCTGCAGCGATCTCCGCATGCGACTGGCCTGCAGTGACCACGGCGATGGCGTCCGCGCGGCGCACCAGGTCGCGATCCTGCGGCACGATGTAGGTGATCGCGTAAAGCGGCGCGAGCGAAAGCATCGCGACGAATGTGAGTAGACAAGACCGTAGCGTTCTGGACAAGGTTGCCTCCTGGTTGGCGAATGGAAGCGCACATTCTAAGGGTTTTCGCTCTCCCTCATGTAATGCCGGTCACCGGAACGACGATTCCGGTTTCTGCCGTCAGAAAACCGCCATCCTTGACGCGCTGGAGGCGCGAACGGCGACGTGCGTTCTTCCATCAACCTTCTCGCGAAATCCTTGCCCCATCCTCCCCGCCCGTCTACCATCGCGAACGGTCCCTCTCTCCATGCAACGAATTGTCATCCTGCTCGCTTTGCTCAGCCTGGCGTCCTCGGCGATGGCCCAGCCGGAGCCTCGACCGGGCACCTCACCGAAGGCGTTCGCGTCGGCGGCAACCTGCGCGAGCGCGACGCTCGACCTCAGCGAGGTCGACCCCTCGGTCGAGTTCGGGCACTACGGCACCCTGTTCCTCGAGAGCGGCCTTCCCCAATGCCGGCAGGCCGCTCACGACACGCTGTTGCGCAAACTGCAGCTCGCGCTGGCGCAACCCCGTCACCTGGACCCTTTGCTCAACCAATCAGTCGGTCCCTTCGGGGAATGGCTCGCCGGTGGAAACCTCGGGTTGGCGATTCCTGCCGCTATGAGGCTTGGCGGTGCAGGACTCCTCGATGGTCCACTGCATCTCGCGCTGCGATCTGCCATCACTGCCTACGAGTTCCATCTCGATCCGACCTGCGGACTCAATTACTCCAATGGATGCATGGACGACTACACCCAGGCGGCGGTGGCCTATGCCTGGATCGCCGCCTACGCGCGAAAGAGCGGGCAGGGAATCACCGCGACGCGCGCTTCCGCTCAGGCACGCAACCTGATCGGACTAGCGCTGTCCCTCGATGTTCACATGTGCAAGGTCGCCGGCGATGACAGCCTTCCCTCTGTCTGCCGCGGACTGCCCGGCATCGAACAGGGCCTCGCTTCCGGCTACCACGAACTGATCAGCTTCAATCACGGATTCGAGGATGTGGCCTACGGCATCGGCCTCATCACCTCGATCTCCAGCGCCGCCGTGGCCCTGGAGGAAGCGGGCACGCCGTTCGAGGGCTCATCGAACGAGACGCTGATGGCCTGGGCGCTCTTCCGGGAAGGCCAGCGCGCCTCGCTTCCGGACGGAAGCAACTTCCGCTCGAATTGCTACCGCGTCTCGGATTACTCGCTGGTGCGCAGCTCGGAATGCGCCGACGCCTGGCACCTGCGCGATCCGTCCGATCCGCTGTACAACCCCTGGATCTTCTATCTGCCGCGCATGTTCCCGGTGCGCACAGCCTACCGTCAGCTGTTCCACGGAACGCCCAACGGGCAATCGTTCCAGTTCGACACCTTCGACCCGTCGCTCTTCAACGGTCCGTTCCTCAACGATGGCCGCAAGGCGGTCTACGGAAGCCTCGGCTACGCCTGGTGGAACGACGGATCGACCACCGAGGTGCGCCCGCTGCTCGACGGCTACCACGGAGCGGATTTGCGTCAGCGCTCCGCGAGACCTTAGCCGGCACGGCCGGCGGTCTTCGGTTCGCAAAGCGTCCGCCACGATTTTCGCCGCAGTCGACTTCACGGTCGCCGTTGGGTGCAGATGATGCGCGAGCGTGAACAGAAGCGGTCACACTGTGCGGGTTGCAGCGATTGATCGGTAGACACGGGACTGACCGCACACGAACTGTCGCAGCCGCGGA
>JBDSGC010000069.1:0-9283 GCA_039919215.1 Thermoanaerobaculia bacterium
CAGACACTCCTCGATGCACTCTGCGTCGGAGAAACGCGCGACGTGATTTGACGTGCCTAGAGCCGGCGAAGCCGGCAGAAGATAGTAGCCCCCGGCTTCAGCCGGGGGAACGCAGCGATCCGACGCAGCGAAGCCCGCTTCAGCGGGCGCCAGAAGGGTTCCGCGTCATCTGGCAAATCACCGCGGAGTGCAACCGCTGTTCTGTCGCCCGCTGAAGCGGGCTTGCGAAACGTGGGTTCTCGGTTTCCCCCGGCTGAAGCCGGGGGCTACGGTCTAACGCCGGCTGCGCCGGCTATCCCAGGACTGAAGTCCTGGGCTAACGCTCAATCGCGCCTACGGGGCTTGTCCCACGCGGAATCGCCCATTCTCCCGCTCTCCCATCAATCGCCCCGCGACTGAACACGGCTGGGGCGAAATCGTGGCGGACGCTTTGCGAACCAACGCCGCCGGCCGTGCCGGCCGCGGTTAGAATGGGCGCTCATGTCCATCGACAAAACCATCGGCTTCATCGGGGCAGGCAACATGGCCGAAGCCATGATTCGCGGGCTGCTGCGAGGGGGTGACTTCACGGCGGCCCAGGTCGTCGCGTCGGGACCTCGTGAAGAGAGGGTGCGCGAGTTGCGCGACACCTACGCCATCAACGCCACCACCGACAACAGACTGCCAGCGGCATCGGACATTGTGGTGCTTTCGGTGAAGCCACAGATTCTGTCGCGAGTCCTGGATGAAGTGGGCCAGGCCATCGGTCCGGAAACGCTGGTCATCTCCATCGCCGCCGGCGTTCCCGTTGCGGCCATCCAGGCCAAGCTGCCCACTGGAGCGCGGGTGGTGCGGGCCATGCCCAATACTCCAGCGCTGGTCGATGCCGCGGCCACGGCCATCGCCCGAGGGGACCACGCCCGGGACTCCGATCTGGACGATGCGAAACGGATCTTCGACTCCATCGGCCTGACGGTCATCCTCGAGGAGTCGCTTCTCGACGCGGTCACCGGCCTCTCCGGTTCCGGGCCGGCCTATGTGTTCCTCATCCTGGAGGCGCTGAGCGATGCGGGGGTGAAAGTCGGACTGTCGCGACGCACCTCGCAGTTGCTGGCCGCCCAGACGCTCTTCGGTTCGGCCAAGCTGCTCCTGGAAACGAATGAGCACCCCGGCCGGCTCAAAGACATGGTGACCTCGCCCGGCGGAACCGCCATCACCGGGCTGCACACGCTCGAACATGGGGGCCTGCGCACGACGCTGATGAACGCGGTGGAGGCGGCCACGCGCCGCTCCCGCGAGCTCGGCGAGGCCATGCTGAAGAAGTGATTCACCCGTGTCACGCCTTCGCGAACAGGTAGTGCGTGACCTGCCACTCTTCGCCGTTGCGGAACCCCCAGAGCTCGGCGCAGGAGAGGAAGAACACGCGCCAGTAGTTCCACCAGCGGCGAGCCTCCTTCGCGCCGTAGGTGTTGCCGATCAGCGGCTGGAGCGTGGCCCGATGGGCGTCCATGTTTCGCAGCCAGCTCTCGGCGGTCTGCTGGTAGTGGCGGCCGTTCACCGTCCACTGATCGAGCAGATGGACATCCGCGTCGAACGACGGAAGGAGGTCGCTGGCCGGCATCATGCCGCCGGAGAAAAAGTAGCGCGACATCCAGTCGGATTCGTTGCGCGGCTCGAAGAGGTACGAGAAATGGCCATGGGTGAAGATGTGTACGAAGAGGCGTCCGTCAGGGCGCAGCCACGACCCGACCCGCTGGAGCAGCAGCTCGTAGTTGCGCATGTGCTCGAACATCTCCACCGACACGATGCGGTCGAACGATGCGCCGGGGTCGAAGGTCCGCATGTCGGCGGTGACGATGCGCAGATTGGCGATCCCTCGTCGGGCAATCTCGGCGTCGAGAAACAGCTTCTGCGTTCTGGAGTTCGACACCGCAGTGATCGTGCTCGAAGGGTAATGCTCCGCCATCCATAGAGACAGCGAACCCCAGCCGCAGCCCAGCTCCAGCACATCCTGTCCATCGTGAAGTTGCGCGCGCTCGCAGGTCAGCGCGAGCATCGCGCTCTCCGCCTCATCGAGGCTCGTCGCCCCTTCCCACAGTCCGCTGCTGTACTTGAGGTGCGATCCGAGAACGCCCTGGAAGAACGACGTCGGCAGCTCGTAGTGCTGCTCGTTGGCGGCGTCCACTTCGACCGCCAGAGGACTGCTCCGCAGTATGGCCATGAACTCCGCGCGGCGAGCATGCGCTGCCTCCGGCGTCGCCGCCGTCTCTTCCGCAAGACGCTGGCGGAGCAGTCGCCGGATGCCCATGCGCAGAACGAAATCGGGAAGGACCCCCGAGGCCACCAGCGTGTCGACGTTCACGACCGGCTCCTCCGAGGGAGGGGGATGAATCGGCTGGTCATCCTCTGATAGCGGCGGTATTCCTCTCCCCGACTCTTCAGCGACTGCGCCTCGGCCATCGGTACGCCGGTGACGTTCAGCAGGAAGTGGAGCATGAGCAGGGGGCAGTAGACGGTGACCAATCCCCACGGCGAGCCGGCGGCCATCACGAACCAGGCCACCCAGATCAGCCACTCGAAGAAGTAGTTCGGATGCCGTGAGTATCGCCACAGGCCTAGATCCATGGTCCGCCCATGGTTCGCCGGATCGTGCTTGAAGGCGCTCAACTGATGGTCAGCGGAGGCTTCGCCGATCAACGCCATGGCGAAGAGAATCGCTCCGCCGATCTCCAGCGGGTAGAAGGTGGTTCGCACGTCGAGCGATGCGAGCGCGTAGGGAAGCGACAGCACCACCGCGAGCAGCGCCTGCACCTGGAAGAAGAGAAGAAACTTGATTCCCGTATTCGGCGTCCACTTCCGGCGCAACTCTTCATAGCGGCTGTCCTCGCGAGGATGCATCGCGGCGACGCGCCGCCACAAGTGCACCGTCAGCCTCAGGCTCCACAGCGAGACCAGCACTGCGATTGCCAGACGACGAGGGAGCCATCCCGTTCCCAGCCACGCATAGATCCACGCCAGCAGCGTGAAACAACCCGACCAGGCCACATCGACGATTCCCGCGTTGTGGATTCGCTCGCTGAGCAGCCAGACGCCCAGCATCAGCAGAACCGCGAGAAGGAGCGCAACGCCAGCCTCGATCAGAAGTGCATGGGAATCGAACGGCACGAACGAACGGGTCACCGACGGCCTTTGTCCCCGGGCACAGACAGGATCGTCGGTGCCCCACCAGTCTGGCCGGCATTGAGAAGACTCCCGCGCCACAGTTGCAAGAGTATGTAGACGGCCATGGCCATGTTGCCGGTGGTCATGATGGCCACGAACCATCCGGCCCTGGCAACGAAGGTGCGCTCGCGAAAGGCCACCCACACGAAGAATGTGAGGAAGGCAAAGTAGGCGTCGAACAGCGTGGCCAGGCCCCAGGGATCGCGCAGCAGCCGGGGCAAGGCGGCGAACACCCCTTCGTGCAGCGAGGCGCGGACGGTCACGCCGATCATGGCCATCAGGATCGCACTGAACAGGAGAGCCAGCCCTGTCTTTACAGTTCCCACGGCGCACCCACCGGCAGGGTCAGATTGTTGGGCCGCGAGTACACCGCCTGGACCACCGAGGTGTGACGCATGGCGAATGCGCCACTGCAGTACTGGAGGTAGTAGTTCCACTTACGGATGAACGACTCGTCGAAGCCCAGCGCGCGGACCTGCGTCAGGTTCTGATTGAAGCGCTGGTGCCAGACGTGGAGCGTCCGCACGTACGACGAGCCGAGGTCGTCGAGATGATGAAGAGCCAGATCGCCGGTGGCGCGGATGGCGTCCCCTACCGCGCCGATGGAAAGGATCAGCGAGCCGGGAAAAATGTGTTTCTGGATGAAGTCCACTCCTCGGCGCAGGCGCTCGTAGCGGCTGTCGGGGCAGGTGATGTACTGCAGGCCGAGGAGGCCGGACGGCGTCAGAAGCTCATGGCACTTCCGGAAGAAGGAAGGCAGGTGTTCGTGACCGACCGCCTCCAGCATCTCGATGGAGACGATCTTGTCGAACCGGCCGGTCATCTCCCGGTAGTCGCGCAACTGCAGGTCGATGCTGCTACCCAGCCCGGTGCGCTCGATCTCTTTTGCAGCGTGCTTGTACTGCGACGGCGAGATGGTCAGGCTGGTGACGTGACATCCGTAATGCGTCGCGGCATAACGGCTGAAGGCTCCCCATCCCCCTCCGATCTCCAGGACCCGATCTCCCCGCTGCAGGTGAAGGCGGCGGCAGAGCCGGTCGTATTTCGCAATCTGCGCGCTCTCCAGGCTCTGGTTCTCCTGTTCGAAGAGCGCGCCGGAGTAGGTCATGCTCTCATCCAGAAACAGAGCGAAGAACTCGTTGCTCAGATCGTAGTGGGCCTCGATGTTGCGACGGCTTCCATCCCGGCTGTTGCCTCGCAGGCGGTGACGGAGCCGGTTGGCAATCTGCAGCGCGTTGGTGGAGCCTCTCCGGCCGCCTGCCCATTGTTGCGGTGCGTCTTTGGCGTTGAGGATGAACCACACGATGATCGCTTCCAGATTTTCGGTGGTCCACTCCCCTGCCAGATAGCTTTCGGCGAATCCAATGTCACCGTAAAGCACGCAGCGCCGGAAGAACCGCTCGTCCCGAATGACCATCGAGGCCACCCCGTGATGAGGAGCCTGGGGTGCCGCTGCCGTTCCGAAATGGAGCTGCGAACGGTCGGGCATCTGCATCGAGAGGCGGCCACGTTGCATCGGCGCGAGCCGGCGCAGTACCAGCTTTCGGAACAGCCGCTCCGGGATTGACAGCGAGCGGCTGGTACGCGGACAGGCGGTCTCTGTGGTTTGTTCCATGGGCAACGACGTCACGCTTGATACCTCCTGACGGAACGGGTTCCGACCGCAGCCGGAAGGGCGACGAGATCGCGCTGCAACTGGACCTCAGCGCCTTTGCGATGGAAAGGAACTCGTTTCATCCACAGGCGCAGCGCCTGCCAGTGGATGCCCACGGTCACTCGAAACGTGAGCAGCGGATAGCGGAAGAGGCTGAGGAGGAGAGTGCGGTCGGTGATGGGAACGCGGCGGCCGGTCATCGAGGTCTCCACCACGCGCTCCTCGCCGTCGCGGGAGTCGATGCGGAGGTTCAGCTGTCCGTCCGGAACCGCAAGATGGAAATCGAAGTCGGCGTCGAGCCCAACGAACGGCGAGACGTAAAACAACTTCCTCATCCGGCTGCGGAAGACGTTCCCCACGGCGTGCTCCGGTCCCAGCAGATACCGTTTGCGCTCGCCGAACGTGTTGGTCACCTCGCAGACGACGTGCGTGGCGGTTCCCGATTCCTGGTGACAGAAGTAAAAGGCCACCGGATTGAAGACGTACCCCAGCGTCCGCACCAGGCCGGTGAAAGTGACCCGGGAGATGGGCGCAGCAACGCCCTGCTCGCGAAGCCAGGCCAGAACGTTCTCGCGGGTGGTGGCATGCGGGCCGGGGAAGTGGTCGTTCTGGCGATAGCTGAAAAAGTTCCGCGATCCGCGGCTGAACAGTCGCAGGCGTTGATGAAGCATCTCCAGCTCATCGAGATCGAAGTGCATCAGAAGCAATCGATAGGTGAACCGATGCAGAGCCGGATTCCGACGCTGATGGACGACCACGCATTCATAGAGCGAGGAGGTCATGCCGCGGCCCACACCTCGCGGCGACGGAGGGCCTTCGCCGCGTCCATTCCGGAGACCAGAGCATCCTCATGAAACCCGTAACCGAAGTAGCTGCCGCAGAAGTAGACCGGTCCCTGCTGGTTGAGTTGGGGCAGGTCCCGCTGGGCGGCGATGGCCTGCGCCGAAAAGAGAGGATGGGTATAAGGGATGGTGCGCAGGACTCTGGCGGGATCGACAGAGGCCTCGCCGTTGATGGAGATGAAATAGTTCTGGTCGGTGTTCAGCTGCTGCAGGCTGTTCATCCAGTAAACCGTTGAGCCAGCGGTGGTGGCCAGGTCGCCGCGGTTGCCTTCCACGCGATAGTTCCAGGAGGCCCAGGAGCGGCGCGTGCGCGGCATGACCCGGTCGTCGGTGTGGACGGTGGCCAGATTGCGGGCGTAGCGGAAGGGCGACAGGAGCCGCTGCTCCTGATCGGTAGCGTCTTCGAGAAGGGCCAGCGCTTCGTCGGCGTGACAGGCCAGCACCACCTCGTCGAAGCGCTGCACGTCGCCATCGGCGAAGCGCACCCGGACGCCAGACTCCTCCCGCCGCACGCCGATGGCGCGCCGGTCGCGATGAATTCCGGACTGGAAGGGCCGGGTCAGCTTCTCGACGTAGGTGCGGGAGCCGCCGGTCACGCTGCGCCAGGGATGCTGTTTGTGCAGACCGAGAAATCCGTGGTTGTGGAAGAAGCGCAACAGCGTCTCGGCGGGGAACGAGAGCATCTCGGCAAACGGAGCGGACCAGACGGCGGCGCTCATCGGCAGCAGAAAGTGCTCCAGCAGGTCGCTACCGTATCCGCGCCGGGCCACCCACTCCCCCACGCTGCTCCCGCGGGCTGCACCGCTGGACAGCGCCGCCACCGCCTCACGATTGAAGCGATCGATGGAGACCAGCAGACGGTAGAAGCGAGGACGCAACAGGTTGCGCCGCTGGGCGAACAAGAGGCGCAGACCGGAGCCGCAGTACTCCAGGCCGGTAGGCAGATGCTGCACGCTGAAGGACATCGAGGTCGGGTAGGTGCTCACCTCCAGCTCGCGGAAGAGCCGCGTCAGCGCGGGGTAGGTGACTTCGTTGTAGACCATGAAGCCGGTGTCGACCGGAATGCCCTCGCCGACCTCGATGGTGTTGGCGTGGCCTCCGGCGTGTCCGTTGCGATCGAACAGGGAAAGCTCGCGGTCATGCTGCAGCAGGTGGGCGCAGCCCAGCCCGGCGATCCCGGTCCCGATGATGGCGGTGGATTCCATGCTGGGAAACCTACGCAGAGGTGTGGCGGCCGGATTCGGTCTTGCGTGGACGATTCGAGGGATTCCAGCGCCAGCAGAGCATCGATGGCAACCGACCCGCTCCTGAAGGATGCGTCCGCTACGAAAGCATCCCCCATCCCATAAGATAGATCCGGCCACACGTGTGGCACGTAGACCGATCGATGAGCGTTCAACCGATGACAGATGAGTTTTCACCGACGCCGGGGGGCCTGACCACCGCCCAGACCATCCGCGCGTACGCCGTCTCCGGTTTCGCCTTGGTCCATCTGGCTGCGATCGCCGGCGTGCTGCTCGTTCCCTTCTCCTGGAAAGCGGCCGCGCTGTGTGCCGGCTCGTACTACCTGCGCATGTTCGGGGTGACCGCCGGCTATCACCGCTATTTCAGCCATCGAACGTATCGACTCCATCGCGGCTGGCAATTCGCCCTGGCGTTTCTGGCGCAGACCTCCGCGCAGAAGGGCGTGCTGTGGTGGGCCGGCCACCACCGTCATCACCACCGCCAGTCCGACCAGCCCTCCGACATTCACAGTCCCCTGCAGCATGGGTTCTGGTGGAGCCACATCGGATGGATCCTCAGCGAAGAACACATCGAGACGGACCATCGAGCCATCGCCGACTTCTCGAAATACCCCGAGCTCCGGTGGCTGAACCAGCACAACTCGATTCCGGCCATCGCCTACGCGGTGCTGCTGACCGCTGTCTTCGGCCTGCAGGGACTGGTCTACGGATTCCTGCTCTCCACTGTCCTTCTCTGGCACGGCACCTTCATGATCAACAGCCTGATGCACCTCTTCGGGCGGCGCGTCTATGACACGAACGACGACAGCCGGAACAGCTTTCTCTTCGCGGTGCTGACCATGGGCGAGGGATGGCACAACAACCATCACTACTACCCCGGCACCGCGGCGCAGGGATTCCGCTGGTGGCAGATCGACCCGACGTACTACCTCCTGCGCCTGCTGGAGACGGTGGGGATCGTGCGCGACCTGCGCCGCCGGCCGGCGGCGAGCCGGCTGCAGCAAGCCGGTTAGGCAACTCAACCTGCGCCAGGGGGTCTGACAAGGTCCCATCGGTCGGCCCCCACAGCGGTGACCGGTCCACCCCGGCGCTTCCCGTCAGAGAACACTGAGGGCCGAACCTCCTTCACCCCGACTAAGATGTCGCCACTACGGGCATTGCATCATGAGAGGTTCCGTCATCCTGAGCCGCGAAGACGGCGAAGGATCTGCATCGACGCTGCTGTCGCAGCAACAGCATGGAGATTGCAGATCCTTCGTTTCCGCCCGCCGCCCACGCCGCTCAGGATGACGGTCCGGGGATTTTTTCAATGGCCCGACGATGAGAGAATGCGAGCAGGCATCTGCGGAAGATGCATGCCGCAGGAGGAATCATGAAACTGCTCACACCACGCATGCACGGATATCTCGATTTTGTCGTCGTCGTCGCGTTTGCTCTGGCGCCCACACTCTTTCACTTTTCGGCCACACCGACCCGGGTGTCCTATGCCCTGTCGGTGGTGCATCTGCTGCTGACGCTCTTCACCCGTTTCCCCATGGGCATCGTCAAGCTCGTGCCGTTCCCCATCCATGGCGCCATCGAGTTCATCGTGTCCTTCACTCTCGTAGCCCTGCCGTTCGTCCTGGGCTTCGCCGGGGAGCAGGCCGCATGCAACTTCTTCATCGGCTTCGGAGTGGTGGTCTTTCTGGTGTGGCTGGTGACCGACTACAAAGCAGCGGACACCGCCGCGGCCTAGCGCGACACCACGAAGTCCGAAGAGTCGGAAACGAAGCGGGGCCGCCGTCACGATCGTTCGTCGATCGCAGCGATAAAGTCCTCGATGTCATCGTCCTGATCGCTTTCCGCTGAATGCGACGCCTCGTCGTCTCCGGCCGCTAGGGTCGGCTGACGAAGGCGCCGGCCTGCGCTCCATTTCACGATCTCGTCGAAGTGGCGGAACCCCATCTCCTTCGCGACGTTGCGAAGCTGATCGACCAGTTCCACCTTCCGGTCGCTGCGGTAGAGGAGAGTCTCCACCAGCACCCTGCCGATCAGTCCCTGCTCGGTTCGCGCGAGGCTCTGCGGCATTTGCCGCCCCTCCGAAAGCAAGGCGAACTCGACGTGCGACTTCTCGGATTTGCTCCACACCCTGCACATCACCGTAGCGCCAGCCTGTGATTGCCAGAGCGGAAGAATCCTGTCCACCCGGGAGTGGTACAGCGCGACCTCGTTGCGGTCCACCGGCTGGCAGCGTTCCCCCAGCGGATCCTTCGCCGGACGCGGAAGCGCGGCTACAAATGCCGTCAGCTCTGGCGAGAGGAGCTTCGGAAGCTTCCCCGCCCGCGGCAACCGCAGCCTCTTCG
>JBDSGC010000070.1:0-3418 GCA_039919215.1 Thermoanaerobaculia bacterium
CCTCGATGGCCATGCCCGTGGGACCGCTGTCCGAGGGTCCCATCAGGGTCCAGTGGTCGCGCCCCAGTCGCGAGAGGGCGGAGCGGCGGATCCGGCCAAGCAACTGGCCGTTCGGCGTGCTGACCAGCCAGGCCACGGCGGGAAAACTGAACCTGGTCTGTTGTGTCACCGACATCGCCGGTTCCGATCCTTCGTAGATAGTCACTCTGCTCGAGGGCACCAGCATGAGGATCACCGCTGGAAATGCGCCGCTCAGCAGCAGGGCGATGAAGGCAGGGAAAACACGCCCCTCGAGCAGGAGGAAAGCCACACCAGCCAGGCCGGCAATCAGAACGACGCTGGCCACCAGAGTGGCCACGATGCCGACCACGCTGGCAAAACTGCGATAGGAGAGCAGGACCGTGCCTGTCCGATCGCGGATGGTGGCTTTTTCGCCAGAAGGGATGCCGGTGGTGAATTGGAACCGGTTGTGTTCGAAGGCCGTGGAAGGGGCAGGCTCCGTGGCCGGTCGTGCAGAGCGCACCGCACCAGGCGGCATCGGCTCGGTGGATCGTTCAATCAGCGCGGAAATGGAGGGGTCGGAGTGGGGAAGGGGCTGATCCCCCGAGAGCGTCGAGAGACCGGAATCTGCCGCGGCTACTCCGCTTTTTTTTTTACGCCGTCCCTGTTGATTTTTTCCTGCGGCTGCGTGGAGTGGTGGAAACGCTCGTGGGAGGCGGTCGGAACAATGACGTCCATCACGTCAGTCGGAGGCGACGGGATGAAAGACGGCGGCTCCGACCGCTCGTTCGCGACCTGCAGGTCGGCGCCATCGGCCTCCGTCGGCAGTTCCTCCGAGAAACGGCCCTGCGTGTTTCCCATCCGTACCTGCACACCGTGAGTGAGAGGAGCGATCCGGACCCGCTTCAAATTGACGAAGGTCCCGTTCGCGCTGGACAGGTCGTGCAGGACGAAGAATCCCCGCTCGAAAACGATCTCGGCGTGATGTCGCGACACCTTGGGATCGCGCAGGATGATGTCGTTGCCGGGGTCGCGCCCGACGGTGAACGGCCGGTGCGTCTGGAGGCGATAACTCTTCTCCGTCCCGTCCAAACCGACAAAAAAGAGTTTGGCCATGAGCAACGGATTGTAGCCGAACTGGATCGGGTCGCTCGGGGCCGCTTCCGATGCAGGCGCTGGCTGAGGGAAGGGAAGACTAGTGAGGGAAGGGGCGCTGGATCTCTATGACGAGCTCATCCATGGAGACCGGCTTGGTGAACCAGCACTGGATGCGAGGGTCCCGATCCTCGACCGGGGGGGCCGGCTGGCCGCTGATGACGATGACCGAGAGCTGGGAGTGCGCCCCTTCCCCCAGTTTTTCGAGGACTTCGCGGCCATCCATCAGTGGCATGAGCCAGTCCAGCAGCACGAGGTCAGGGCGTTCAGTGCCGATCCGCTCGACCGCCTCGGCGCCGTTCGCGGCCAGCTTGACCTCAAATCCCCGCTGGTTGAGGCCGATCGCGTAGAGGCGGCGGACGTCAGAGTCGTCTTCCACGATGAGGATCTTTCGCTTCGAGGACATGCCTCCCATGGTGCAGATTTCATGCGCAGGCAGCGACGCATCTGCACCGCACCGGGTCTCTGCGGGAGTGGAAAGCGCGGGAACCATCCGGGTTAGAATCGCCGGTCATGCGCGCTGGATGGAATGAATACTTCATGGGGATCGCACACCAGGCGGCGACGCGCTCGACCTGCGCGCGGAAGCACGTCGGAGCGGTGATCGTTCGCGATCGAACGGTGCTTTCCACTGGTTACAACGGCTCGCTCCGCGGATTGCCTCACTGCGAAGACGGCGGCTGCATCATGGAGGACGGTCACTGCATCACCACCGTCCACGCGGAAGCCAACGCGATCCTGCAGGCCGCCAAGAATGGGGTGTCCGTCGATGGCGGCGAGCTGTACACCACCGCCTCGCCTTGCTGGAACTGCTTCAAGCTGATCGCCAACGCGGGCATCCGCCGCATCTACTTCGGGGAGTTCTACCGCGACGAGCGTTCGCGGGAAACGGCGGAGGCGGTGGGGATCGAGCTGATCGATCTGCAGATGCCGGAAGCCACGGCCTCCTGAGCGCAACTCTCGCGCATCGGCCATCCGCATTCCAACATGCTCATCCTCGCGGCCGACACCTCGCTCTCCACCCTCTCTACCGCGCTGCTGCGCGACGGGACGCTGATCGGTGCGGTCGCCCTGGAAGGAAAGTCGTCCCGGAACGAGAAGCTCCTGCCGGCCATCGACTGGCTTCTCGGTGAGTCCGCAGTGGATCGAAAGGAGATCGATCTTTTCGCGGTGACCCGTGGGCCTGGCTCGTTCACTGGCGTGCGGATCGGTCTGGCCACCGTGCAGGGTCTGGCTCTGGCTCTCGGAAAACCGGTGTGCGCACTGTCCACCCACCACGCCCTCGTGCCACAAGCCGGACGATGGGCCGTGATTGATGATGCCGGCAGGGGGCAGCTCTACGTGTCGGTATTCGAGGACGGCCGCGAGGTTCTCGCTCCCCGACTGGCCAGTCCGTCCGAAGCGGAAACGCTGGGTGCGCATGTCGTGGTCAGTGAATTTATTCAGCACACCAACGTGGCGCTGGAGTGCGCGCGCAAGGCGGCACGCATCGAGGCAGCCGGTGAGCTGGCGCTCTTCGCCGACATCACGCCGATCTATGGGCGGCTGGCCGAGGCGGACGTCAAGTTGAGAGAACAGAAACCCTGATCACTCAATCCCGCTTGCACCTCAGGGCCGGCCGGACAATGCTCCGGCCATCCCATGGCCATCCTATGACCCGACGCGCTGAAGCGATCGAGATCCTGCACGCGGCTGCCCAGCACATCGACGCGGTGCACGAGCTGGAGACGGAGTGCTTCCCCGCGCCGTGGCGGCGTGAGTTTTTTGAGAGCGAGTTGCACGCGAGCGGACGGCTGAATCTCGTCGCGCTGCGAAGCCAGCAGGTCATCGGTTATCTCTTCGCCATGTGGTTCTTCGATGAGATGCACATCAACAAGATCGCGGTGGCGGAAGCGGAGCGGAGGCAAGGCGTGGCCCTCGCCCTGATGCAGGAGTGCCTCTCCTTCGCCGCCGGGCGCGGTATCAAGGTGCTGTCTCTGGAAGTGCGCCAGTCCAATCAGGGAGCGCAGGATTTCTACCGGCGCCTGGAGTTCGAGCCCGCGTACCTCCGCCCGCGTTACTACCCCGACGGCGAGTCGGCGGTGGTGATGTCGAAAACGATCGAGTGAAGCCGGCACGGGCGGCGGCGTTGGTTCGCAAAGCGTCCGCCACGATTTTCGCCTCAGCCCGCCGTCGCTCAGGCACCGTTGATGACGGGAAACGGGAAGCTCTCCCGATCGAGTTCCTTCTCCCCGCCGCAGCGGGGAGAAGGTCCGCGAAGCGG